>CAZIXJ010000115.1:0-7739 GCA_964542835.1 uncultured Hyphomicrobiales bacterium | reverse complement strand
AAAAATATTTCGTTACCCATTAAAAAGCAAAACTAGTGCTGTCGCAGATTACTTATATTAGGTCAGGTTGGGTTAATAAATCATATATACAATTATTTTATCGACTTTTTTTTTATTATTTTTGATTATTTTTGCTTTTTTTAATGGGATATTTAAAATGGAAAGTAAAAGACAGAATAACGAATATATTTCAAGAATCAATAAAGTAATTGATTTTATTGAAAATAATTTGAGTGAAGAGCTAAATCTTGAAAAAATTGCCCGGATTTCCTGCTTTTCTCCATTTCATTTCCATAGAATATTCAGCTCAGTAATGAATGAGACTCTCAATAAATTCATACAGAGAGTAAGAATTGAAAAAGCTGCCTGGATTTTGAGAGATAATCCCCGTACTACAGTTGCTGATGTTTGCTATACTTACGGATTTTCAAGTCCTTCTGTATTTTCAAGATGTTTCAGAGAGAGGTTTGGAATAAGTGCTACAGAATGGAGAGAATTGTCGGAAAAAGAAATTAGCAAGATTTGTAAACAGATTAGCAAAAATGATAAACATTCCATAAATCAATCAAGCTATTTTGCAAATGTATTTGTGGTTGATTTTTTTAATAATAAATGGAGTGTAAAAATGGAAAACTCACAATTCGGTACAGAAGTTTCCGTAAAAGAATTTAGTGATAAGCATGTAGCTTATGTAAGGCATATCGGACCTTATCAGGGCGATGGGAATTTATTCGAAGGGCTATTTAAAAAACTTTTCAAATGGGCAGGACCAAGAGGACTAATTAATGAGAATGCGGAAGTAATGTCAGTATATCACGATAATCCTGATATTACCGACCATTCTAAACTAAGGCTTTCAATTTGCATTACCGTTCCTTCCGATACAAAAACCGACAGTGATATCGGGCTTATGGAAATTCCCGGAGGCAAATATGCGGTAGGAAGATTTGAACTGGGAGAAAAGGATTATGAAAATGCATGGAAAATGATGTATGGTGGATGGCTGCCTGAAAGTGGATACCAGCCTGAAGACAAACCTGCATATGAAATATATCACAATGACCCAAATTCACATCCTGAAGGTAAGCATATCGTAGATATCTGTATTCCCGTAAAACCTTTATAATTATACATAATATGGAAACTTCAAAGTAAATTATATTTTGCAGACGCCCTGCTATTCTGTTGCTTATTTCATAAGATACCGAGATTATAATCTGCAGGGAATTTATGTAATATCACTTTCAATTCATCCGATGGCTGCATAGTCATCGGATGAAGTTTATTAATCTCTATTGTGATATTTCACGTGCATTGCATTGAGTGTATTTCAACATTAATTTACAAGAAAAATTGTGAGAAAATTTAGTTTGTATATTCAATTTCTTCTTATTTTTGCAGTATGAAATTAGGTAATATCAGATATTTAGCTAAAAAACTTGATGCAGAAGGAAGCAAGAAAAAATTCGCAGGTTTTACGAGAATTTTTGCTTTTGTTAGTATTATGCTGGGGTCTGCCGCTCTTATTATCTCACTGTCAGTGCTTGATGGTTTTGAGTCAGAGCTTAGAAAGACCGCCGTAAAATTTACTTCCCATATTACTTTGCAGGGATTTGATTCGAGAAGAATTGAAAATTATCCAAAAATAATTAATGATGTAACAAACAAATTTCCGGAAATAATATCAGCAAATCCTGTAATTCAAAAAGAAGCACTGATAAGAGGAAAAAACGGAACTGACGGTATTGTATTAAAAGGAATATCCGCTGATAACATTTCTCAGTCTGATATAAGCAATAGTCTGGTAAAAGGGGAGTTTGACATTAGCAGCAAATCTATCGTAATTGGTAAGGCTCTTGCTGAAAAAATCGGAGCTGATACAGGCAGTAATATTTTGATTTACAATATTGATTTTCAGAGCGGAATCAATTCCGCACCTCAATATAAGCAGTTTAAGGTATCCGGTATTTATGAAACAGGTATGATGCAATATGATGAAACTCTTGCTTTTATTGATTTTTATGTTGCAAAAGAACTATCTGATACACCCGATAATAATTGTACACATATAGAATTTATGCTCGAAGATTTCAATTATGCTCCTGAATTATCTCTGATGATAGATGATTTTGTAGGATTTCCATATTTTACTCTTACTGTTTTTGATATGCACGCTGCAATATTTGCCTGGATAGGGCTTCAGAAAGAGCCGATACCGCTTGTGCTTGGTCTTATTACACTTGTTGCGGTAATGAATATAATTACTTCTGTTTTGGTTTTGATTGTTGAAAAAACTTATTCTATAGGAATATTGCGAACTCTCGGTATCCGTAATTCTGACCTGCTTAAAATCTTTATACTTAAAGGAATGAAGACAGGCGTGCTTGGTTCGCTTACGGGCTCATTAGTTGCATTTGTTTTGCTGATGCTGCAAAAGCATTTTGAATTAATAAGATTAAAAGGTGAAATATATTTTTTAACAACAGCTCCAGTAGAAATATCCATATGGCACTATATAGTCGTATTTGGAGTTTCTTTTATATTAACTTTTGCCGTTACACTTGTACCGGCTTTAATTACTTTAAAAATATCACCCCTCAAAGCCATTCGGTTTCGCTAATCAAAAGATTGTATATAGAAAAATGTGGCACAATATTAAGTATAATTAAATATTGAATCAGTATGATTCTAATTAAATATTATTCCTAACCTCGTTAAAAGGAAAACAACGCTAAAGCCTGCAAAAAATATAATACCCATTACACTGAGTATCTTCATAAATAGCCCGGGCTGCTTATCTTTTGGGAAGCCTTTTCCCGTTACTACTATAAAATTAAGCAATGCGAAGAAAGTAGCACTCAGAAATGAAATTATTGTAGCCAAATCAATAAGATGCTTCATTTGATTAGTGAATTGGAATATTATCAATAGCCCTACTGATGTAAGAAAAAGAGTCCATATAAGATTAGTTTTACTGTTGTATTTTATTTTTGAAAAAAGGTATTCAGTGGAAATGGCGAGAGTTTTCGGATAAGCATCTATTACAGTCAGCACAGTGCTTGCCATAGTTACGAATGCAACGGTAGATATTATCGGCTCGGACCAACTACCTATAGTATCGGAATAAAGCTTGATAAGCTGAGCTGAAAACTGAACCCCCGAAGAAGCGAACTCTTCTCCTGAACCATACAATACATAAGCGCCGAGAGACAGAAATATCACAGCTAAGGCAGCTGTACCAATAAAACCAATGTAAAAATCAATCTTATGTTCAAGAAAATTTGGTGCATATTTTGTTTGTATCGCTCTCTCTTCTCCCCATACTGAAGCCCAAACGGAAACTTCAATAGGTGCCGGCATCCATCCCATAAGTGAAATCATAAATCCTATCCCGACGGTATTTAGTATTTCAGGGGGCATTACAGTGCTGCCGGCATACTCACCGTTAATTACGGCAAATACAAGTGCTATTGTAGTAGCAATTGAAAGAAGGATAATCATAAATTTGATAGTTTTATCAAGGAGTGCGTATTTGCCGCCTATCAATATTATTATGCTGCTTACAGTGATTAGTACAGCAAGCAGATTAACACTTACTTCCAGACCAAATAGCAAATTAAGCAAAAATGCAAGCAGCCCGGCAGAAACAATTGTAACGCCGGCTATGTTTGCCATCCCGGAAATAAGAGACAAACCGAAAAAAAGACTTACCGCCCATTTGCCAATCTGTGCATATCCATGAATAAGATTTCTTCCGGTAGCAGCCAGATAGCGCTTACCATATTCAAAAAATGGAAGTTTGAATAAATTAACTAAAATTACGAGCAATAGCAGCTCAAATCCGTAGGAAGCACCTGCACGGGTGGACTGAACGAGATGAGAGCCGCCTATGGCAGCTCCTGCAAAAAGAAAGCCGGGTCCTATAGCTTTTAATATGTTTGAGAGATTGTATTTTTTATTCATAATAAAATATTTCTTAATTAATAAATTTGCAAAAACAGAACGATAAAATTAAATATTATTTTAATTTTTTCTAAATATGGAATGGATGATTTTAAATAATTATCACTTAATTATCAGATAAATCCGAGTAAATATATATAGTAAGTGCCATTACTCCAATGCACTCGTTAAATATCCGGGGGTCCACTTTATCAGGCATATCCGTAGGAGAGTGGTGGTCAATAAAATATTTATTTTGCGAATCACCCCACATCCCCATTCCGGGAACTCCCTTTTCCATCATAGCCCGGATATCTACTCCGCCCCCGCCTTTTCTGAATTCAAATTCAGGGTTTATTCTTTGATAAAGGCTTTCAAGTTCTTTTAATTTTACGAAAATCGAATCAGGTCCGGTAAAGCCAATTGATTTGGGCTTATACACGCCTGAATCAAATTCCAGCATCAAGATATGGCTTGATGAATCATGCTTTTCAGCATATTTTTTTCCGCCGCGTACACCGTTTTCTTCATTTGCCCAAGCTGCTGCTCTCAATGTATGCTTTGGAACTAAATTAAGTTTTTTCAGAAGGTTTATTGATTCTACCGCCGCTATCACGCCTGAAGCATCGTCCATAGCTCCTGTGCCTACATCCCATGAATCAATATGCCCTCCAAAAGCAATATATTTATCAGGGTGTTTGCTGCCTTTAAATTCACCCCAAAGATTATAAGTTTCAATATCAGGGAGTGTTTCAGCTTCACTGTAAAGGTTTACTACAATCTTCTGTCCTCTGTCATAAAGTCTTTTCATCATCATAGATTCTTCAAGTGTAATTGCTATGTGCGGGATTTTTTTATAATCGCCGCTGTAAAACATTACTCCGGTATGCGGGAGCTGATATCCGTGATTGCTTACTGAGCGAATCATACTCGCTGCAGCACCATATTTGGAGGCACTGTCTGCGGCATAAAGCCTGTATTTGATGTTTCTTCCGTATCCTTCCCAGTCCAGGTCAAATAATACGATTTTATCTTTTACTTCATCACGTTTTTCTCGAAGTTCGTCATAATTTTTTACTACAATTACTTCGGCAGTGATACCATCTTCACCTGTGCCAATACTTCCACCCAGCGCAAGCATTATAAGCTCTCTTTTATGAGGCTCCATAAGTGTCAGTTTTTCCTCGCCTCTTACCCAGTGAGGAGCCATTAGCTTTTGTTTCTCAATATTATCAAGATTCAATTCATTCATCAATTCTTCAAGCCAGACAAGTGCATTATCAAGATTTTCGGAACCCGTAAGTCTGGGTCCGAAAGTATCACACATATATGCAAGCCTCTCCCACGGCAGTGAGTCTTTCATCACTTCGTCAAAAATTTTATCGGCTATAGGCTTATATTTTTCTGATAAATCTGTCGTCTTAGAAAATGAATTATACGTTAAACCTAAAAAAAATAAAATAATAAATAATTTCAAATACTTCATTGCATTTTGCTCTTTAAATAAAAAAACTAAAAAATAATTTGACGCTATGATTAATTTATAATTGTGATTGAGTATGAAATGATTATACGTCATTCAGGTAGTAAAACAAGAGCAATTTGCTAATTATCAGGATTTTTATATTTGGGAATCTGATTGCCCTAATCATTCCACAATAAAACTAAGTTTGAAATCATTTATCAGTTAAGAATTACTTTAAGAGTTTGTATCAATTATAAAAGTGTTACTTTTTGCAAAAATAATTTTTTCTAAAACAGCTATTTTTGTATATTTACACATATTTTTTATTGTTATTGTCAGATTAATTAGTATTTACTTAAAAATTTTTACCGGAGATTTATTAATTATAAATCATTAGGTTATGTAATTGTTGTATTTTATACTAAATATTTTTCTCATATTTAATATTTCTCTTTTCTCGGAGAAATATGAAAGTTTCAATCAGGATGAAGAAACTAAGGCTTATCTTAATCGATTACAGGATTCGATTGAGTTTTCTTCCGATATTAAAATAATTGAAAAAGCACTGAAAGACTTTAATGAAACAGCAAAAAAGACAAAAAATGAATATTTACTTGCCAAATCTGATTACAACACAGGCATTTACGGATGGCTCAGTTCGGATTACAGGTCTGCAATAGAATCATTTTACCGAAGCTATACAGCAGCTGCTGATATAAATGATACCCTTCTGCAAATAAATTCCGCCATATATCTCGGTCTTGTATATGGCAGACTCAAAGACTGGGAGCTAACTGAAAAATATTATAAATCGGCATATAAATTAAGTCTTGATTATAAAGATGAGTTTTCCAGAGCTTCTGCTTCTTGGAATATGGCATATTTATACAGCGAACTGAAAGAATATGAAAAATCTCTTGATTTTTGTGACAAATCAATTTATCACCTGAATAATATAAAATCATCAAACGATAATAAAAAGCATTTCGGATATGGTCTGGCATATTACTATTACGGATTAAATTATTATAATTCGGAAGTTTATGATTCTGCTCTTACTTATATGAAATTAAGCATTAAAGAAAATGAAAAACTAAACAACAAAGCTATTATATTATCTGCAATGGTTACGATTTCTTACATTTACTATGAAATGGAAGAATACGATAAAGCAATTGATTACGGTATGATTACTCACCATATGGATAAAGATTTAATTGAGCCTGAAACTCTTTCATGGTCTTACGAAAGTATTGCCAATGCGTACCGGGGAAAGAGGCAATACGACAGTGCATTCAAATATATGAAGTTATATGCTCACTCTCTGGATACTCTTAACAAACTGGATACGAGAATTCATTCCGCTAAACTTGAAATTGAGAAGCAGGAAAAAGACTTTAAAAAAGAACAGGAACTGGCTAATCAAAAATTTATTTTTACGGTTACAATAGCCGCAATATTGATTGTATTCTTACTGACAGTAATAAGACTGGTATTTTCCAGGTATAAATTAAAAAATAAACTGAATGAAGAACTAAAAAAATTAAATGAGACAAAAGATAAATTTTTCAGTATTATATCTCACGATTTGAAAGGACCTATTTCATCATTCAATAATATAAGCAATATCCTGATAAATAATTTCGACGATTATAAAAGAGATGAATTAAAAAAACATCTGAAAAGTATGACTAAATCATCTGAAAGATTGAATATGCTAACTGAAAATCTGTTAACCTGGGCAAGACTTCAGCAAAATGACTTTTCGCCTGATATGAAAAAAACCGACTTATATGAAATAGCAGAAGAAGAAAGTGAAAACCTAAAAACTTTTTCCGAGAAAAAAGGCGTTGAAATTTATAATTTTATACCAGAACAAACTTTTGTTTCAGCAGATAAATATATGATAAGTCAGGTTGTCAGGAATCTGCTTGCCAATGCTGTTAAATTTTCTTTCAGAAATGGCAGGATTGAAATACTTCATTCGAACAAAGGCAAAAAAATCGCAATAACGGTAAAGGATTTCGGTGCCGGAATTGATGAAAAGATTAAGGACAAATTATTTGACATTAGCAACAAAACCACTAATACAGGCACAGCAGGTGAGAAAGGCACCGGGCTTGGTTTGTATCTGGCAAAAGAATTTGTAGATAAGCACGATGGTGAGATTTATTGTGAAAGTAATAAAGGCAAAGGCACAGAGTTCAATTTTACACTGAATAAATATTAATTAAAATACAGACATATGCAAAGAGGTTTAATACCAAACAGCTCAGTGAGTATAATAAAAAACCTCTCCCGCACAGCAGGAAAGGTTTTTGTATTTCAAAAA
>CAZIXJ010000114.1:0-7747 GCA_964542835.1 uncultured Hyphomicrobiales bacterium | reverse complement strand
GAGGGCTGGGGTGAGGGTTATCAAAGATTGTATTATTCGACTTTTTACACAGTCTTTCCGATACTTCGACTAAGCTCAGCACAGGTTTCGCAATGGGATTCCCAAATCGGAGTTTACCGATAAAATCGGCACAGGTGGGAATCAGATATTTTATCTTGTATGTTTGAAGGCAACTTAGTATGAACTATTAAATAGTAGAACTGACATTCCTTTCTGCTCAAGATGGTATTTGAATAAGTAAGATGCGATGAATAACAATTAGTGCATTGCTTATTTTTTTTATTAAAGCTGATTTATTTTTGCTTTTGTTGAGAAGTAGAAATGAAAATCAGCTCCTTGTGCAAATTTGAATCGAAGATTTTTTACTAACTGCTTTTATTGGTTTGTACATATTCGTTTATGGCACTTTTCTCAAGTGAAAATCTGTTTTTATTTGAAAAGAATAAATTTACAGCCAATAGTATAAGGCTTGTGTTTTCTGCGATTTTTTTCCATCCTACGGGTTGTGCTTTTATATTTGAGTAGCATCCGCAGTCAATATTAAGTCCCCGAAGCATAGCTGATGCCACACTTATAGTAAATACAAAAAGCAAAGAGCCGATGATGAACGAATTAGCTTTTATTCTGATTCCAAGAATTAAAAGTATGCCTGTTACGGTTTCTATCCAAGGAATTGTAACTGCCATAAAATTTGAAATAAATTGGGGCATTAGTCTGTAATTGCCAATTTCATTTGCAAATGCAGCAGCAGGGTCGGATAATTTAGAAATCCCAACTGCTAAGAACATACTACCGACAATAATTCTGCTGAATAACAGAAAAAAATCATTTTGAATAATTTTATTTATCTTGTTCATATTTTTTTGTTTTTCAAATATTTTATAATTATATTATACATATGACGAATTCAAATTTAATTATTTCTTTTGAATTATAAAATTAGATGAATATTGAACAGGAAAATTTATGCCGTTAATTAGGTCAATTTCAGGTTTAAGAGCCACTGTGGGAGATAGTCTTCTTCCGGGTGTTTTGTCTGATTATACCGCTGCTTTTGCCAAACTGCAGGGCGAAGGTGAAATAGTAATAGGCTGTGATGGCAGACCATCGGGAAAATGGATATTGGATATTGTAGCCGGCACTCTTAATGCCTACGGAAGGTCTGTCAGGATACTGGGAGTAGTACCTACTCCTACTGTACAGCTTGATGTAGAATACACTGATGCGGTTGGAGGAATTGTAATTACTGCTTCACACAATCCGAAAGAATGGAATGGTCTTAAATTTCTTGATAAAAACGGCGTATTTCTAAATCAAAAGCAAAATGAACAATTATGGAATATACTGGATAATAAAACTTTCAGATTTTCAAATAGTGTTAAAATTAAAGAAAAGACATATGATGAAAATGCAATAAGTAACCATTTGGATTCAGCAATAAATAATACTGTGCTAAAGAATAAAGATTTAAAAAAAGAAGTAATAAATAAAAAATTTAAAGTAGTTGTAGATGCCGTAAATGCATCCGGTTCGTTAATTATACCAAGATTACTGGAAAATCTCGGATGTGAAGTAATCAAAAAGAACTGCGACGGAACAGGAGTTTTTCCTCATATTCCGGAGCCGTTGCCTGAAAATCTTAAATTGTTATCAAAAAGTGTAAAGAAACATAACGCAGATATTGGTATTGCTGTAGATCCTGATGCAGACAGATTAGTATTAATTGATAATACCGGACTAGCAATAGGAGAAGAAAAGACGATAGCTATTGCAGCTAAAAATATATTCAGAAATTTTGAATTATTTAAGAGTTATAACAAAATTGCAGTCGTTAATCTTTCTACATCCAAAATGACTGAAGATATTGCGGAAGAATATGGATTTGAACTGTTTAGGTCTCCGGTAGGAGAGATAAACGTAGTAAATATGATGAAGCATACAAATGCTGTAATTGGCGGAGAAGGGAGTGGAGGAGTAATATTACCTGCAAGCCATTACGGAAGAGATTCACTTGCAGGGATTATTTTGTTGCTGGCTGAGCTTACTCAGAGCGGAATGAGTATGAGTGAGCTTTCTGAATCCTTACCAAAATACCATATGAAGAAATACAAGAAAGAATTTGAAGGTGATATCAATACTGTATTTTCTGCAATTATAAAAAAATATAAGAATATTAAACTCGTTAAATCAGACGGAATTCGACTGGATTTTGAAGACAGATGGGTACATATCAGAGCATCTAATACTGAACCGATAGTTAGAATAATAACAGAAGCTAAATCTGAAAAAGATGCTGAAGAACTTGCAGAAAATTTTTTAAATATGTTTTGCAAGGAATTAAAATAAATGTTAATTTTGCCTAAATATAAACTGAGTTTTTGTAAATTGTTTTTTTTAATATGAGGATGATTATTGAGCGTTTTTTTTAATACTTTGATTATTCAACTGCTTATCGGAAATATAAAAAGTTTTGTTTAATCCTTTATTTTGAAAACCATAAATTCAACGTTTAATATATCTACCTTAAAAATATAGATTAATAGTAATTGTTAAATATTTAATGGCAGGTAACAAGTGAAAAAAAGAGTGCTTGATTACGCATTAAAAGTAAGACTTCCAATAACGATATTTATCATTATCGCATCATTTGCGGTAACTTATTACGTAGCCAGACCTGAAAGAGACGGTGTCGGCTATGAACCGGAGCAGCCTATAGACTTTTCCCACAGGCTTCATGCAGGAGAGATGGAGATAGACTGTCAGTATTGCCATACATCAGCAACAGAAGGAAGGCACGCAGGCATACCTGATGCTGCCACTTGTATGAACTGCCATTCTGTAGCGAGAACTGATAAAGAAGAAATCCAAAAATTAACGGAATATTTTGAAAATGATGAGCCGGTTCCATGGAAAAGGGTTCATCAGGTACCTGAATATGCTTACTTCAATCACAGCGTTCACGTTAATAAAGGTATAGATTGCCAGAGCTGCCACGGTCCAGTAGAAGAAATGGAAAAAGTGCAGCAGGTTCATTCATTTACGATGGGCGCATGTCTGGATTGCCACCAAAATCCGCATGAGAGAATGCCTGAATTGAAAGTAGAAATTCAGGAAGGTCCTGAAAATTGTAACACTTGTCACAGATAGAATTATGAAAACAAAAAGACTTGATTCGTCAAAACGGGATTTTTTCGCTAAGGCAGGCTTGGGAGTTCTGAGTGCTGCTTTGGTAAGCAAAATTCCTTTTTCAAAGACTTTCGGTGGTAGCAATTCCGCTGCTCAGAATAGTAATATCAAAGTTAAAATAAATCCTTTAGCTGTAAAAAGAAAAAATAAGGATTCTTAAAGAATGAATAATAAAAAAAGATTTTGGCAAAATTTAAATCAGTTGCAGGATAATAATGAATCATCTGTTGATAAAAAACAAGAGTTTTTATCCGGTGTAACTGATAAATTTGAAGTAAATAAAATGCCTGAATTACCAAGAAGAAAATTTCTTGCCGCTCTTGGTGCTTCTGCTGCATTTATTTCCACTTCCTGTACTGACTACAGAGATAAAGGTGAGATTGTATCTTACAATAATAAGCCTGAAAATGTAGATTACGGAGTTGCAAATTATTATGCTTCTTCTTTGAATAATGGTTACGGGATATTGATTAAAACCCGCGAGGGGAGACCCGTAAAGGTAGATGGGAACCCTGACCATCCCGTAAATAAAAGTAAAATTGATAATATCGGGCAGGCTTCTTTACTTGATTTGTATGATCCCGCCAGATTAAAAGACCCGAAAAAGAAATCAAACGGAAAATCATCGAAAATTAATTGGAAAGTTGCCGATGAGGAAATAATCAATTTACTGAATGAAGCAAATAATTCCGGAAAAGAAATTGCACTTATTACAGGAGAGGTGATTTCACCATCGCAGAATAAACTGTTTGATAATTTTATTAACTCATATCCAAATGCAAGAGTCTATTCTTATGATGTATTTGCAAAATCAAACAAAATTAAAGCATGGGAAAAATCTTATGGAGATAAAAATGTTCCTGCATTTAATATTGATGAAGCAAAAATAATTCTTTCTTTGGAAAGTGATTTTCTGGGGTCTGATGTTGATGCTGTTGAAAATATCCAAAAATTCTCAAAAACGAGAGATTTTGAAAATCTTGATGATTTTTCAAGACTGTATTCAGTGGAAGGCAATCTTTCTGTAACCGGAACTAATGGAGACTACAGATTAAGGCTCTCTCCGGAAAAGCAGTATGATTTTGTATTGTCTGTAATTAATGAATTATTAAAAAAGGAACTTGTAAATATCGAAATCAGTTCGGATGTTTCTGCAAAAGTTGCTTCTCACAATTTAGATAATTTTGCTTCAGAAAATAATCTCGATAAAAAAGTATTAAACTATCTTGTAGATGATTTGCATAAAAATACAGGTAAATCTATTGTATTAGCCGGCGACCATCTTCCTGAAGAGGTTCATAGTGCTGTATTTATGCTAAATGAGATTATTAAGGCAACTGACCTTTATGATTTGAAACACAGAAATACTGTTTTCAGAAAATTAAATACAGATAAAGATTGGAAAGATTTAATAAACAAAATTAATACCGGCAAAGTTGCTACAGTAATTAATTTTGATGTAAATCCCGTTTATAATCTGCCGAAAGCATGGAAATTCGGGGAAGCTTTGAGTAAATCGAAAGTAATTACATTTACAGAGCAGGAAAATGAGACTTCCGAAGTTTCTGATTATATTTTCCCGATAAATCATGCTTTGGAATCATGGGGAGATTTTTTACTTAGAGATGGTATAATCTCTACTCAGCAGCCTGTGATTGCTCCACTGTATAATACAAGACAAAAAGAAGCGGTATTGCTTACATGGGCAAATAAAAATGAAGATTCTTACAGTTTTGATATTTATCATAAATTCATTCAAAACCGATGGAAAGAAGAGTTTTATCCTGCATTAAGTCTTGGTTTCGGATTTAAAGATTTTTGGTTTTCATCACTTCATGATGGAGTTTATAAATTTGATAAGACACAACTTAATGGTAACACCGAAAAATTGAGTTTTAATTCAGAATCATTTGTAAAAACAGCAAATTCCTTGAAAGCCGGTGGCTATACATTACTTTTAAACAGAAGCAGCCATTTGGCTGACGGCAAATATGCCAATAACGGATGGCTTCAGGAATTGCCTCATCCTGTTTCTAAAGTGGTTTGGGATAATTATGCGGCTGTATCTCCTGAAACTGCTTCTAAGCTTGGAGCCGGATATTCTGATAATATCAGTGATTTGGTGGAAGTTACCGTTAATAATGCAAAACTGAAATTACCTGTAATGGTTCAGCCGGGTCTTGCTGATAATGTAATTTCAATAGAGCTTGGCTACGGCAGAACAAAAGGTGGAGAAATCGGTACAGGCGTAGGATTTGATGGCTATCAGTTAATGAATTCTTTTGACAGAATTTATACCGGTGCTTCCATAAGTAAAAATGGTGGAACTTATCAGCTTGTTTCTACTCAGGAGCATCATTCACTTGATGATGATTTTGTGAAAGATTTTCACAGAATCAGAAAAATCATCAGAGATGGTTCGATAGAAGAATATAAGAAAAATCCAAAATTCATCAAAGAAATGGCTTTGATGAATGAAAAAGATATTAAAAAGAAAAACGTAAACCCTGTCAGGAAAAGCGATATAAAATGGGCTATGGCAGTTGATATGAGTAAATGCGTAGGTTGCAATCTGTGCGTTTCTTCCTGCAACGTTGAAAATAACATACCTGTGGTAGGCAAGACAGAAACCTCTAAAGGAAGAGAAATGCACTGGATGAGAATTGACAGATATTACAGTGGTACGCCTGATGCACCTATTGTATCTCATCAGCCTATGACCTGCCAGCACTGCGATAATGCACCTTGCGAGAACGTTTGCCCGGTAGTGGCTACTACTCACAGCCCTGACGGATTAAATCAGATGACTTATAACAGATGCGTAGGAACTCGCTATTGTGCAAATAACTGCCCTTACAAAGTAAGAAGATTTAATTTCTTTGATTTCAGAGACTGGTATGCAGATAGTTATTACGAAGGTGATTCTCTTTCACTAATGCACAATCCTGAAGTAACAGTTCGCTCCCGCGGTGTAATGGAAAAATGTACTTTCTGTATTCAGAGAATTATGGAAGGTCGTCAGGAAGCAACCAAAAGGGGAGAGGAGTTTACCGGAAGCGGAGTAAAAACTGCCTGTCAGGAAGCATGTCCCGCAGATGCAATAACATTTGGAAACATGAATGACCCTGAAAGCGATATTGCAAAAATGAGAGAACATAATCTTGAATATAAAGTACTTGACCAGTTAGGCGTAAGACCTAATGTATCATATATGGGTAAATTAAGAAACATTCACACGGAGGAGATAAATAGTGAGCAGCACTGAGTACTACGTTGAGCCCTCTGTTGTAGAAGGCAAGCCATCGCTTCGCTCTATAGATGACGCGATTGCCAAGCCTTTAAATACGGCACCAAATAAAAAGTTTTTTATAGCTCTCGGTTTTACATCTACTCTTTTGTTAATCGGGGCTGTGGCATTAGGACTTTCAATTTATTACGGAACCGGATTATGGGGAAATAATAATCCCGTAGGCTGGGGATTTCCTATTGTTAATTTTGTATTCTGGGTAGGTATCGGACACGCAGGTACATTGATTTCTGCGATATTATTTCTTTTCCGTCAGAAGTGGAGAACGGGTATTGCCCGATTTGCCGAAGGTATGACGATATTCGCCGTGATGACAGCCGGTATATTCCCGCTTATTCACGTTGGTCGTCCATGGCTTGCAGGATATTTGTTCCCATATCCGAATCAACATCATTTATGGGTGAATTTTACTTCTCCTTTGCTTTGGGACGTTTTTGCAGTATCTACTTATTTTACTGTATCTTTTGTATTCTGGTATATCGGATTAATTCCTGATTTTGCCTCATTGAGAGACAGAATAGCAAAAAATGCAACCAAATTATCTGATAAAATAAAAAAAGTAGCTTATTCAGTAGCAAGTTTCGGATGGAGATTTTCCAATCGCCACTGGCAGCATTATGAAATGATGTATTTAATTCTTGCAGGATTTGCTACTCCGCTTGTATTGTCAGTACATACGATTGTATCATTCGACTTCGCTGTATCTATTCTGCCGGGCTGGCATACTACAATATTCCCTCCGTATTTCGTAGCGGGAGCGGTATTTTCCGGCTTTGCGATGGTGCAGAATGTTTTGATATTTATCAGAAAGATTTTCGATGTAGAGCATATCATTACGCTTGATACTCTCGAAAAAATGAATAAGATTATTCTTGTAACGGGTATGATGGTCGGTTATGCTTATGCAATGGAATTCTTCATTGCATGGTACAGCGGTAATCAACCTGAAACTTTTGCTTTTATAAACAGGGCATTTGGTCCTTATGCATGGGCATACTGGATAATGGTAAGCTGTAACGTAATAGCACCACAGTTTTTCTGGGTTAAAAAATTAAGAAGAACAATTCCATTTATGCTTATAATTGGTATTTTCGTTAATATCGGTATGTGGTTCGAAAGATTTGTAATTACAGTAACTTCATTATCCAGAGATTTCCTCCCTTCAAGCTGGGCTTATTATACTCCTACTTTGGTTGACGGAGCAATATTAATTGGAAGTTTCGGGTTGTTCTTTACTCTTGTTTTGATATTCAC
>CAZIXJ010000113.1:0-7817 GCA_964542835.1 uncultured Hyphomicrobiales bacterium | reverse complement strand
CTTTTTTGGTCGGGGCGGCAGGATTCGAACCTGCGACCCCTTGGTCCCAAACCAAGTGCGCTAACCGGACTGCGCTACGCCCCGAAAAGTGAATACAAAATTAAGGACTTTTTTTGAATCTACCAAACATTATTTTTAAAATTTTGATTTATTTACAAAATATTATAAACAGGTCCTTTTGAAGTCAGTTTGCTTTCTACGAGATTTACAGTAAAATTGGGCATTTCACCGAATTCTTTACTGCTGTAATCTTTAAAAATATTTGCTGGTGATTCAATAATTTTTTTTGTTCTGCATAAAGTAATATGAGGTTTAAATCTCTGCCTGTCATCCAAAATATCAATTTTTGCAAGTTTTTTATCAATTTCATTTTTAATCTTAAAAATCACTGCCGTAGGATTATACATTTTAGCAAAAATAATTTTTGGTCTCTCGGTATTGGGGAATGCACCGAGACCTGCAAACTGCAAAGAAGAGCGATATTTGGTAAGCACCTCTCCAAGCTCTTCCTGTATTTTTGCTACATTTTCATCAGGCACATTGCCTATAAAACTGAACGTAAAATGCAAATTATCAGGCTCTACCCATTTGCCTTCTACATATTCATCAAAATCATCTTTTATCGAATGAATTTTGTCATTCAATACTCCATCATCGATAAAAGTACCGATAAATAATCTTTTCATTTCACACACTCTTTTTAGTTTCGTATAAAAACGTTTGCAATATAATATTTATTTGATAATAAGACAAGACGAAAAATTGGTAGTTTCAAAAAATATTGATAAATTGAATTATTAATTATGCAATAATAAAAAATATTATTAATAAATTTAGAGAATATTATGGAATTTGGAATCAAAAACATCATTTTTGCAATAATATTTATTGCTGCATTTGCATTTCTAATAAAAAATGCAATAAAACTTATTAATTATCTAAAATTAGCAAAACCTGAAAACAGACTTGATAATATCGGCAAAAGAATTATTCAGACTTTATCTGTAGCAATTTTTCAGACAAAAATACTTCGGGAAAAATCCGGCGGTCTGATTCATGCCGGAATATTCTGGGGATTTCTGATTTTACTTTTCTCGGCAATTAATTCTATTTTTGTTGGGTTTGGGATTCATCATCCTTTTAACTTTTTAGGTCCGGTTTATTCGGTAATTACGATTCTTACTGATGTATTTATTTTTCTCATTTATTTTGCCGTAGTATTTGCACTTCTTCGAAGGTATGTATTCAAAGTAGAAAGATTACAGGTAGAAGGCGAAAAATTTGAAGCTGCATTTATTCTGATAATGATATTTTTTATCGTTACCGGATTACTATTTGAAAATGCATCCGCTATCATAATGCAGAGCGATTCATCATGGGCGGTACGTCCTTTTGCGTATGCAATTTCAGGCATCATTCCTGCCTCTGCTGCTCCTGCAATTTATGAGACAGGTTTTTGGGTACATATTATTCTTATCTTTATATTTATGAATTATCTGCCTTATTCCAAGCATTTGCACGTGCTTACTTCCATACCGAATGTTTTCCTTTCTAATCCTGATAAAACAAACAGATTAGAACCCATTGATTTTGAAGATGAAACTCTTGAAACATATGGAGTATCTGACGTAGAAGAATTCAAATGGAAAACTCTGCTCGATGGATACACTTGTACTCATTGCGGCAGATGTACATCAGTATGCCCTGCAAATATTACAGGCAAAGTACTTGACCCTCGCGAGATTATCGTTCAGAACAGAGAACGCACTATGGATAAAATGCCTATATTGCTTAAGCAACATCAGGCATCCAATGGAGAAGCCGAACTTACTGAAGAAGAACAGGCTATCCTCGATAAGACTTTACTCGGGGACTATCAAAGCAGAGAAGCCCTCTGGCAATGCACTACCTGCGGTGCATGTATGGAAGAGTGCCCAGTTAATATCGAACATGTACCGGCTATCGTTGATATGAGAAGGTCTCTTGCTCTTATGGAAGCGGACTTTTCTCCTGAACTTCAGACGACCTTCGGAAATCTCGAAACAAATGCTACGCCTTGGGCTTTTTCTCCGGCAGAACGTGCAGACTGGACTGAAGGACTTGAAATTCCTGTTGCTGCAGAAAAGCAGGAATTTGATGTGCTTTTCTGGGTTGGATGTGCAGGAAGTTTTGACGACAGAGCAAAAGAAACTTCAAAAGCATTTTCCAAATTAATGAAAGAAGCAGGAATAGACTTTGCAATACTCGGTACTGAAGAGCAGTGCAATGGCGATGTAGCAAGAAGAACCGGTAATGAATATCTTGCTGATATGCTCGTAAAGGCAAATATCGAAACTATGAATCAGTATAAATTCAAAAAAATCGTAACTGCCTGCCCTCATTGCTTTAATACTATTAAAAATGATTATCCTATGTTTGGCGGAAATTACGAGATAGTTCACCATACTCAGTTTATAATGGATTTAATAAAGCAAGGGAAACTGAAAATTGAAAACCGGGATGAAACTCTAAAATCTCTCACATATCACGATTCCTGCTATATGGGAAGATATAATAACGTATATGATGAACCGAGAGATGCAGTAAAATCATTGGGAAAAGGTATTAAAGAAGTAGAAAGATCAAAAGATAAAGGTTTATGCTGCGGAGCCGGCGGCGGACAGATGTTTATGGAAGAAACTCAGGGCAAAAGAGTCAATATTGAGCGTACTGAAGAGCTTCTTGCCACCGGAGCTGATACTATTGCCGTTAATTGCCCGTTTTGTATGACGATGATAACCGACGGTGTAAAAGCAAAAGACAGAGAAGACGTAAAAGTAAAGGATATTTCGGAATTGCTCGCTGATAATTTGAAGAGAAAATAAATTAATTGATGATTCAATACCAACTTATTATAAATGACACATATTTTGATATTGCATCTGACGCCAATACTATTTGGAATAAATTTGTTAAAAGATATAAATTTAAAGAAAATATAAAACCCCGGGATTAATTCCCGGGGTAATTTCTATCAACGAATAACTTTTAAGGAAATATTATTTGTGTTATTCCTTTGGTATCTCACTGTTTACAGCAACTCCAATATTCGGAATTAAAGCATTTACATCAAATGCACCGATTGAACCATCCCCATTCAAATCTCCGGGTCTTATATGCCACTCATCATTATCATTATACATAGCACTTTCACCTAATACTGACTTATCTGAAGATGTAGTAAAATCATAATTGATACCTTCAACTGACAAACTTTGCTTATCAGGTGTACAGACAGGCATAAAAGTTGTCGCTCTTAGCAGAATCCAATAATCACCATCATCAATATCACCAAAAGAAATTTCTACATTTCCATTTTCATCAATTATTCCCGGCTTACGGGCTACAAGTTCGGATTCCATCAGAACTTCACCTGACAGCAGTTCTATCATTACCGGTAATTTTTTATGAGAGTTATTTTTATAATAACTATGGTAAATTGCTTTAATCGAAATAAGTTTTCCGGATTCTTCCGCTATCTCCCCAATCGCTTCATTTTTAGCCTGGGGTATTTCACTATTTACAGCCACGCCGATATGCGGAATTAAATCATTTACATCAAATGCACCTATTGAGCCATCCCCATTGAAATCTCCGGGCCTTATATGCCACATTTCATTATAATTGTACATTCCACTTTCACCAAGTACAGACTTATCTGAAGATGTAGTAAAATCATAATTAATACCTTCATTTGTCAAATATTGTTTATCAGGAGTACAAACAGGCATAAAACCTCCGGCTCTGACTAAAATCCAGTAATTACCATCCTCTACATCTACAAAATTGACTTTTACCTCTCCATCGTTGCTTACTATTCCCGGAAGCTCGGCAATAACATTTGAACTCATAAGAGTTTCGCCGTTACGCAATTCAACTAAAACAGGAATATTCTCATGATTACCATTTTTTGAAAGACTTTTGTAAGATAAAGTAATATTGACGTACTTGTCAGGTGCTACATATTTCTCGATATAAGGATAACCGTTGTTATTTTCATAATCCTCGTCAGCACTCCAAATATTATCAAAATCCCATTCCGAATAAGTATTTCCACCATAAGGATAAGTCATTTCTTGTGTAGTTCTGGCTCCGTCCATATATTCATGATTTTCCGGCGGGTCTTCATCAAACTCGTAAACTGATATATTCCAGTACGAATCAGAAATCGTACCATCATAATTAGCACCATAAAACGGACCAATATTATCACCCTGAGCAAATGATACATTTTCTACAATAGCATTTGTATAGCAATTCTCAACTACTGATTCATCATTCATAATCCATCCTACCAGTCCACCTCCTCGCATATGCCAGGAAGATGAAGCTACTACAGAACCTGTAAAATACGAATTACTAATTGTTCCTGATGCAGCTCCTGCAATTCCTCCAAAATCCATTTGTCCGTCAATTTCACAAGAGCTGTGGCATTTGTCTATAATGCCGTAGTTTATTCCTGCAATTCCTCCAATATAATGCTCCCATCCCTGAATTGAACCGGAAGAAATACAATTTAAAATAGTTCCTTTATTATATCCGGCTATACCACCGGTCATTCTTGCGCCGTTTTGGATATCAATATCAGAAACTTCTGTATTTTCTATAACAGCATCAGGTCCGACCATTCCAAATAATCCATATGCAGAAGCTTCCCAGTTACCATCAAGATTAATATGAAGATTATTAACTGAATATCCTCTTCCGTCATAAAATCCGTTGAACCCTGTATTCTCATCATCGTCTTCCCATATATTATCAATTTGTCCTATAGGAGTCCATACTGAATTTTCGGAATCAGATGCATCAATATCATTAGTTTGTCTGAAATATGTATTAGTAAAACTATTACCGTTTTGGACTTTGTCAGACATCCATTCCAATGCTAATAATGAATAAATCTGATAAGGGTCGGATTCCGTTCCGGAACCCGGAGGATTTGTTACAAAAATAATTTCATTTCCATATACGGTTTCTTTAGTGTTTGTAGCAAAAGCCCTTACATAATATTTGGTAACAGGTATCAATCCTGTAATTTCAGCGGTAAACAGACCTGTCTCAGATACTTCCCCGAGTTCAGTTTTGTCATCATCTACAGTAGGAGCACCCGTAGTGTTCCAGCAAAAACCGTGCTGAGAAGCTGCAGGATTACCTTTCACAGAAATATCAGAATTAAAAGTAACTGCATCGGATGATACATCAGAAATATTTTCTGTAATTAAATACGGCGCCCATATTGCCGTTTCAATTTCAGGACTTGCAGGGTCATCAGGATATTGCCAGTCAAGATAAGGATAATCATTATTTCTGTCATTATCTTTATTCCAGATATAATCATCTTCTTCCACTCCTTTGAAAAGCCACCCGGATTCAATAAAAGTTACTAAAGTAGTCATCTCCTGAGTATTTTTTCCTGTGCCTCCGGCACTGTTTGCCTGTCCAGATGTTTCAGTATCCCAGAAACTGTTATTTACTGTTCCGCTGTTTACCGAAACAAAACCCCCTGCATTATTACCGCTGATGCTGCCCATAGAATAGCAGTTTTTAATTGTGCCTGTATTTTGCCCAGCAAATCCGGCTACATAATCAGTTCCGTCTGCTTCACAGGTGGAATAAGAATTATTAATTAAGCCTGAACAATACCCTGCTAAACCTCCCAAATACTCATTTCCGCCAATATTCCCTGTACTAAAGCAATATTCAATAGTTCCTCCGGAATTATATCCGGTAATTGAGCCGCTATAATTATTACCGGTAATATCACAGTTTTCCAATCCAAGATAATCTATTTCTGCATCTTGAATATAACCGAATAAACCTGTATAATCTTCAGAAGGACGGTTTATATATAAGTTGCTTATGATATTTTCATTTCCATTATACGTTCCATTGAAAGAATTATCAGAATTTATACCGATTGGCTCCCATCCTGCACCATTATTCCATAAAGATACCGGGGAAGCATCTATGTCATTATTCTGGCGGAAATAACTACCGTTAAAATTATTGCCTCTGTTTACTTCTGTTGCCATCCAAAAAAGATTGGCAAGGGATTCAATGATATACGGATTTGCTTCAAGCCCATCTCCCTGAGGTGAAAGAGTAAATAAAATTTCTTCTCCGTAAAATGTACCTGAAGTATTAGTTGCATATGCTTTAGCAAAATAGATTGTATTGGCTTCAAGTCCATTATCTTCCATATTGATTGTATTTTCAAACTCATTCGGCTCACTTACTGTACCGAGTTCAGTTTTTGAATCATTTATTGTAGGATTGCCTGACGTATTCCAACAAAAACCATGCTGAGAAGCAGATGGGTAGCCAATTCTGACAATACGTGCATTGAGTGTTAATTCACCGGAGCTAACATTTGATGTTTCATTAGTTAAAATAAACGGGTCGTTAGCATCAGGATGAGCTTCATCATCAGGAAATTCCCATACAAAATACGGATAACCGTTATTCCTCTCATTGCCAATATTCCAAACTCCGTCGGAGCCTGCACCTTTCAAATCCCACAATGCTTCCAAATATAATTGTGGTGCCTGCATATCATCAGTATTCTCAGCTAAGGCACCAATACCTGAAGACTGATTTGATATTTCGGAATCGAAAAAATTATTTTCCGAATCCCATAAGGCAGATGATATAAATCCATTATCAGTATCATCAATGTCCTCGTTTTCATAAAAAACATTACCTGTACAATATGAATTGTTTATAGAATTACTAATATTCGATGTACCTGCAAAAGCAGCGATAATATTATTAGACGAAGCAGAAGTTAAGAGCGTAACATCACCTCTTGCATAAGAATCTGATACATAACCGTTGTTATGCCCCACAAAGCCTCCTACATAATCAGTCCCTTCCACGTCACCCGTGCAGTATGACTTCTTAACTTCTGATGTAGAAGTATAATTCCAGCCAACAAGACCACCTACAAAGGAACCACCGAAAACATCAGCGGAACTTTTACATTTTTCAACAACTGCGGTATTATTTCCTATTAAGCCTCCTATGTAATATTCATCACCGGATACGGTTCCAGATACACTTACTTTTGATATTTCACAATTCCATGTAAGTCCTGCTAATATTCCCACTGTATTGCTTCCTTTAATATCTGCATCTTCAATAATAAGATTACTGATACTACATCCTGACGTTCTGCCAAATAATCCGACAGAATTAGTTGTGCGGTTAATATAAAGATTTGATATTTTCTTTCCATCACCGTCATAATTGCCTGAGAAAGGATACTCAAATGTTTGCCAGCCTGATGTATAAGCACGCCCTATTGCTACCCATCCTTGTCCGCCAAACCAGTCAGAAGTAGCAGAAGCATCAATGTTCTCTGTCTGAATAAAATACTTATCCTCAAAACTGTTTCCATTATTTGTTTCAACAGCAATCCAGTATAAATTGTTAAGAGTAGAAATTTCATAGGGGTTATTTACAGAACCATCACCGGAAGAAGGTGGAGTAGCCGTTTGTGAATGCAATAAATTTACACTACAAAAAATAATCAAAAGTAAAAATGTAAATCTCATAAACATACCTTAATTTAATATAATAAAACATAATTTATATAAATTATCCTCTATGCAAAATAACAAAAAATTATTATATATTTAAATAAAATATTCTAAATATCTGAAAAGCTAAAAGTTTTCTTATCTTTTTACTCATCTATGTATGAACCAACTCAGATAATCAAATTTATCTGACATAATAAAATTTCTTAATTATATTTACTAAGAAAATTCTAATCGCAA
>CAZIXJ010000112.1:0-7879 GCA_964542835.1 uncultured Hyphomicrobiales bacterium | reverse complement strand
TGATAATATTTGGGGCAACTCTGAAAGCTGATATAAAGGCAGATTTCAGAGCTTCAAAAAAAAATGCTTTTATTGAAGAGGATATTTATTTTGAAAATTTATCCAAAGGTGATTCTCTGCAATTCAAATGGAATTTCGGAGATTTCTCATCAGACACTAAAAAATCTCCCATTCATAATTATAACGTAGCAGGCACTTTTGATGTTCAGTTAATTGCCTATAATAGTTTTGAGTCAGATACTGCAATTAAAGAAGATTATATTACCATACAAAAAATTTTAAAAGCAGACTTTGATTATGATTTAAAAGGTGCTACCGGCGGATATTCAGTAAACTGTATTAATCTTTCTCAGGGTGATATCAAGAGCTACGAATGGAATTTCTATAATGGCACTATCAGTAAAGAGCAAAATCCAACTGCTATCTATGATAAGCCCGGTCAATATAACATATCACTCAAAGTACAAGACAGCCATTTTACCGATTCCATCTTTGTATCTGATATTTTAGAAATTCATCATCCACAGCTTAATATTGAAAACGTAAATAATGAGCATATATATTACGATATTGGTTCTAATTCATCTCTGGGAAGCAAACATATTACTAACGGTTATCTGACCGCAACTGAAGGTAATCGTTTTTTTCAGATTATCAAATTTAATCATAACAGAGACTTATCATGGAAAAAGAAATACAGAAATTCTTATTTTAATTCTGTAAAATTTGATGTGGATGCCTTTGATAAAACCTGGATTGCACTTAATTCCGATTTGCATCATACAAATATTGAAGTAATAGGATATGATGGTGAGCAGAACTTCATCATATCCGACCCGTTTGATGTATCCGAAAACGGTGATTATAATATTGAACAGGTAGCAAATATTTCTTCGGGAATGGCTGTAATTGCAAATATTGGGATAGAAGCAATGCTGCATATTTACAACTACGAGGGCGATATTATTTATGATAATTCTATTGCAGATGATGACTGCCTGATTGATGAATATAACATTGATTTCATTAAAATTGCCGAATCTTATAACGACGATATTTACATTTTTATGAGAAAATCCAATGAATCAGAAAATGAACATAAATATTATTATACGCATCTGAAAAAAACAGGCGAGACTTATGAATGTATGAATATTTCAAATGGTTTATGTTCGTGTAGTGAAATACCTGATATTCCTTTTGAGAAAAATTCAGAATTTATAATTTATGATGAAAACAAAATGCTCTATATTCAGGGGCGTAAAGTATTCAATGTGGATGGTTTTACCTCTGACAATCCGGAATTTTTTAATTATTCAAATCTTGTTCATACTGAAATTTATGATATTGAATTGCTAAAAAATGATAAATTTGCAGTTGCAGGCAAATTCAACGGTCATATGAATCTATCTGTTGTTGATTTAAAATATGATATAGTAACCGACTATCTTCTAAACAGACAGGGTTTTTTAAAGTCTGTACTGGATGACGGGAACGGCAATCTCGTAGTAACAGGCACAATTAAAAAAAATTACGAAGAAGATGCTTTATATTATTTCAATGTACCATACGACCAGTTTCTCAGTATTCGGAATAGCAATGAAAAAGACGCAGTTACGCTTTACCCTAATCCTGCCGATGATGTGCTGACTATTAATTCCTTTGAGATTATTTCAGAAGTAAAAATATTCGACGTTTCCGGAAAACTTATAAAAAAAATTAACACATACGGCAGAAATATTAATATTTCAGATTTGAAAAAAGGCAGTTATTTAATTGAATTTAATAATAATACTTATAAATTTATTAAGAAATAACGGTTAATAAAATGATAGAATTAAAAAAAGAAGATAATATTGATAATATAATCAGTAGCACGGATTTCGTTTTACTTTACTTTTCCACTCCCGAGTGCAACGTTTGCAAACATCTCAAACCCAAGATAAGCGAATTAATGGAAAATTATCCCAAAATAAAATCAGTTTATATCAATCTGCACGAACTAAATGAACTATCCGGGAAATTTTCTGTTTTTAGCATTCCCACTATCATACTGTTTGTAAATAATTCTGAAACAATTCGGGAAGGCAGATACATCAGCCTTGATGATTTTAATACCAAATTATCAAGATATTATGATATGTTTTATGAGAATTAGCATTTCTCATAATTAAATCTGTATTATCCTTATGTGAGTTTAGTTAAAATATAAAAAAAAATCCTTCCCTGTGAAAATCACGGGAAGGATTTAAGTAATATTATAATCAAATTAATCAATGATAATTAACAAAATATCAAGTTCCTGCATTATAATCTTTGATATATGCTTCTTGTTCGGCAGTTAATTTATCAATATCCATTTTCATCATTTCAAGTTTTGTTTTTGCTACAAACTGGTCCTGTTCTAAAGGAATATCCATTACTTCTACAGGAAGTTTATTTCCGGCTTTGTGATTTTCCACAAGATTAAGATGCGACATAAACTGATTTGCAAATGACATATCCATTACTTCTGAAGGATGACCTTCTGCAGCAGCAAGATTAATAAGTCTTCCCTGTGCAAGAAGATAAATTCTTCTTCCGTCTTCCAAAGTATATTCTTCGCAATTTGGTCTGATTTCTCTTTTAGAAACGCTGATTTCTTCCAAATCAGGAATTTTGATTTCTGCATCATAATGCCCTGTATTACATACAATTGCACCGTCTCTCATATTCAAGAAATGCTCTTTTGTAATTACGTCTTTTACGCCTGTTGCAGTTACAAAAACGTCTCCTACCTTAGAGGCTTCTTCCATAGTCATTACTTCATGACCTTCGAGAGTAGCTTTAAGTGCTGCCGTCGGTTTTACTTCTGTAATGAAAGTATTTGCACCCATAGCTTTTGCTCTTTTTGATACTCCGCTTCCGCAGTGACCGTGACCCGCAGTTACGAAATTTTTGCCTGCAAATAGAATAGAAGTAGCACGCAAAATACCGTCGAGAGTGGATTGTCCCGTACCATATACATTATCAAAGTCCCATTTGGTTTCAGCATCATTCACTGCATAAACTGAATAATACAGATGCCCTGCTTCGCTTCTTGCTCTTAATCTCTGAATACCTGTAGTAGTTTCTTCAGTTCCGCCGATTACTTCAGATTTTGCATAATCGGAATATTTTTCGTGAACTGTATCAATCAAATCACAACCGTCATCGAGAGTAAGATGTGGCTTAGGGTCAATAGTGCGTTCAATGCACCAGTAGAAATCATCGTGATTACCATACCATGCATAAATTCCAATATCATTTGCCGCAAGAGCTGCCGCTACTTTATCATTGGTAGAAAGAGGATTACAACCTGACCAGTAAACTTCGGCACCTGCCGCTTTAAATGTTTCTACGAGTACTGCAGTTTCTTTGGTTACGTGAAGACATCCTGCAATTTTATAACCTTCAAAAGGTTTTGTTTTGCTGTATTCTTCTCTTAATTTCATAAGCACGGGCATACGTGATTCAGCCCAGTCAATTAATTTTCTTCCTTCTTCAGCAAGAGCAATATCTTTTACGCAATATTTCCCTTCTACTTCTGAGAAATTACCTGTAGCTATTTTTGGTGGTATTTTACTCATTTTTTTTCCTTATATTTTAAAATATTAAACAATTATTTTCTTATTCTTTTATCTTGTCCCCCGCCGGCGGGGGAACTAAAGGGGGTGGACATAAAAATTCAAATCTGCTCCAAAATTTTATTTTTCATCAATTCTCTGTCCACCTACGTCCCGATTGCTGAGGCTCTCGAAAAACGGGACACCTCCGCTGAATGAACTGTCTTTTTGCCCCTCACCCTTGCCTTCTCCCAATGGGAGAGGGAGTATTTCTTTTATCTTGTCCCCCGCCGGCGGGGGAACAAAAGGGGGTGGACATAAAAATTATAAACCAGCCCCAAAATTCAATTTTTCATCAATTCTCTGTTCACCTCCGTCCCGATTGCTGAGGCTCTCGAAGCACGGGACACATCCCCTGAATGAACTGTTCTTTTGCCCCTCACCCCAGCCCTCTCCCAGTGGGAGAGGGGGTTTTTCATTTTATCTTATCCCCCGCCGGCGGGGGAATAAAAGGGGGTGGACTGAAACAATTCAAATCTGTCCCATATTTAAGTTTCTAATCAACACTCTGTCCACCTCCGTTCCTTCGGGACACCTCCGCCAGCGGAGGAGAGATGCCTCTCTCTCAGTTCGCTGCTTAAATTTCAGTTGCCACGAGATTTATCTCGTGGTTCTAAATCAACTAGAAAATTGGCTTTAGCCAAACTCAACCCCGATTTAAAAAATCGGGGCAATTCATTTTTTTCAAAGAACAATAATCCCTCTGCTCGCTCCGCTCACTTCTCCCTTTTAAAAAAGGGAGAAATTTTGCTTTCCTCCTTTAGCAAAGGAGGTGTCTCGGCGCAAGCAGGGAAGGAGGATTTTTTTTACAAAAATTTACTCTTCAATTCCTGAGCCAAATCAGTTTTTTCCCAAGGGAATTCCTCTCTTCCAAAGTGACCGTAAACTGCTGTTTTCAAAAATATCGGCTGCTTCAGATTGAATTTCTCAATTATTCCTTTAGGAGACAAATCAATGTTCTTTTTGATATATTCTGCAATTTCAAAATCAGATACATTTGATGTGCCGTGAGTATTTACGTATATAGAAACCGGCTCGGCTATACCTATAGCATATGATAGCTGAATAGTACATTCTTTGGCTATGCCTGCCGCTACTATATTTTTGGCAACATATCTGGAAGCATACGCTGCTGAACGGTCCACTTTTGTTGCATCTTTTCCTGAGAAAGCACCGCCACCGTGAGGAGCTCTTCCGCCGTATGTATCTACGATTATTTTTCTTCCGGTCAAACCGGTATCGCCGTGAGGTCCGCCAATCACGAATGAACCCGTAGGATTTACGTAAAATTTGGTTTTATCATCTATATATTTTTGTGGAATTACATCTTTTATCAGGTATTTATTAAGGTCATCCTTGATAGTATGATTATCAATCCCCGGTGCATGCTGGGTAGATATTACGATAGTATCCACTCTTTTTATGTTATGCTCTTCATCATATTCTATTGTAACCTGAGATTTTGAATCAGGTCGTAGATATGGCATTACGTTGTCATTTTTTCTTATGTCTGCAAGTTTTTTTACGAGTTGATGCGAATACATAATTGTAGCCGGCATCAGCTCCGGAGTTTCATCATTAGCATAGCCGAACATCATCCCCTGGTCGCCGGCGCCGCCTGTATCTACTCCCATAGCAATATCGGGGCTTTGGTGGTTGATTACATTTACCACTGCACAGGAATCTGCGTCAAATCTTAGATTAGCATCGTCATATCCGATATTGCGTATTACGTCCCTTACCAGTCCCTGCAAATCTATGTAAGTATTTGTTGTAATCTCACCGCCTACTACTATTAATCCTGTAGAAGCGAAACTTTCGCAGGCTACTCTGCTTTCGGGGTCATCTGTAAGCATTGCATCAAGTACGGCATCAGAAACCTGGTCGCAGACTTTATCGGGATGTCCTTCAGATACGGATTCTGATGTAAACAGATAATTTTTACTCATAATATATTCCTTTTATTATATTGATTGATCAATTTCACTTGAATTTCCGAGATTTATTTTTTGGAAAAATCCGGAAACAGAAGCATTATTTCCAATTATTGATTCATTTAAAAGTGATGATTTTACTTTTGCTCCATAGCTTACTATTGAATTTCTGATAATTGAATCCTTGACTTCAGCTCCTTCTGCAATAGAAGCATAAGGTCCGATTACAGAACGCGATATATTAACATTTGGAGCAATGAATGAGGGCTGAATCACTATGGAATCCTGAAATTCCCTTTTAGTCGGTTTCTGCTCGAGGAGAAATCTGTTAGTAGAAAGAAGAGTTTCAGCTTTTCCGCAGTCATACCAACCGTCCACGTTGAATGTATTAAACTGCTCCCCTTTGTCAAGCATTATTTGTAAAGCATCTGTAAGCTGGTATTCGCCTTTGGTTTTGATGTTTTTCTCAAAAAGTTCATTCAGTGAGCTTACAAGTAAAGACGGATTTTTTATGTAATAAAGCCCTACTATAGCAAGATTGGAAACAGGGTCCTGAGGTTTTTCGATTAATTTTTTTGCTTTATAATTATCATCAAGAACTACCACGCCGAATCTTCTTGGGTCATCCACGTGTTTCACTCCGAGTGAACTTGTTTGAGATTTGAAAATATTAGACAAATCAACATCAAAAATAGTATCACCAAGTATTATCATAAGTGGTTCATCATCTTTGTAGGTATCTTTACCCGTCCAGATAGCATGACCAAGCCCGAGCCTGTCTTTTTGCTCTATAAAGTCAAATGCAATATCAGAATATTTGCTTGTAAGGTATTCTTCCACCTGTTTGCCCATATATCCGGTTATGATTGTGGCTTTATCTACTTTTTGTTCCTGAAGTGCATCAAGAATATGTCCTAATATCGGCTTGCCTGCTACATTAAGCAGTACTTTGGGTTGGGAGAAAGTGTGCGGTCTCAGTCTTGTTCCTACGCCCGCTACAGGAATTACAGCTCTCATATCTAATCTAATTAATTATCAAAAATTTAGTAGATACAAAAATAACATTTTATCAGCAATAAATAAAATTTTTGAATATTTTTTAATTTGTTTGCAACATATGTAAATCAGTAGTGTAATTGTTAGTAGTTAATCAATCATAAAGGCATATAAATAAATATATGTTTAAACTTATTTAAGGAGTTCTAAAATGAACTATGTTAGTAAATTTGGCACAAAGGCTTTGATGCTTTTGTTAGTAGGAATGATGATGAATTTTCATCAGTTACAGGCAGATGAATTGGAGTCGCCTTTGGCGTTAAAGGCTATGTCAGACTTTGGCAATGATATACCGGAAAATTTCTTCTACCTTGAGTGGAAATACGACGCAGATGAACTTGAAGAAATTGACGGATTCAAAGTGTATAAAGCACCCGGTATTACTCAGGATACAGACGATTTCGAACTTTTCGAAGAACTGGAAATTGATGACAGCAGACTTGATTATTATGGCAACAGAGTAGCTGCTATGCTCCAGACTTTCGATTCGGCAATGAGTTATTCTTTTTATGTAACTGCATATCTTGGTTCTGATGAATCGGAAAAATCCAATATTAATTATGCAAGATACAAAGACAGGAATACTAATTATGTGAAAATTACAAATTATTTCCCTGAAACTGTTGCGGTAGGGGAAGAAACTGTTTATACGCCTGAAATAGAAACAGATTTTCCTGACCCTGAATATGCCTTTGAGCTTATTTTTAACGACGGTGATGAAATAGAAGGTATGCAACTGGATGAAGAAACAGGAGAAATTACTTGGACACCGGAAGATGGAGGCTATTACTTCTTTGGGCTATCAGTAGAAGTAACAAATGCTGATTATTTACAAACTGCTGCTATGTTCAGAGTTTATGTATCCGAATGCAGTGAACTTGCTACTATCACTCTAAACATAACTGATGAAGATGGCAATCAGATAGAGCATGGAAAGGCTATTTTGCGCTCCATGAAGGATGCTCCAAATCAAAACCATTCATATCATGTAATGTTTAGTGACGGCGAAGCAGTTTTCAACGACGTAGAAAAAGGCAACTACATTCTTGGTGTAATGGCATCCGGATATTTTGAATACTGGTATGAAGATAAAACTGATTTTATTAATGCCGAACCGTTTGCCGTTGATTGTGCAGATGAACTTACTTTCGATATCGAACTTGCTGAAAGAGTGGAATACAACATAAGTATTACAAATGAATTTGAAAGCACTCTTAAACTGAATGAAGAATACGTATTCACACC
>CAZIXJ010000111.1:0-7894 GCA_964542835.1 uncultured Hyphomicrobiales bacterium | reverse complement strand
GAACTGGTAGGTTTGATTCCGCTTGAAGCAATATTAAAAGCTGCTGACTATTATATAGAAAAAGAAAACCTTTTTATTTTAGAAGAAGACCAGAAAGTAAAACTCGTAATAGACAGGCTCGGGCTAAATTCTGTTTCGCAATTTGTGCCGGAAGAAAGAATAATTGAATACATAATTAAAGAAGAGCCAAATGAGCCGCTTGCTTCCCTGACAACCCGCGGATTTATTGAAGAAATAAATGCAAGGTCATCTGCACCTGGCGGCGGAAGTGCTTCTGCTGCTATTGCAGGGATTGGCTCAGGACTTGGGGCAATGGTTGCAAAACTAACTTATGGAGTAAGAAAATTTGAGCATCTCGATGATAAGATGAGAAAGATAATTCCACCTTTGCATGATACTACAATGAAATTAATCCCTATGATTGATGCAGATACAAATGCTTTTAACGATTATATTGATGCAATCAGACTACCAAAAAAGACTGATGAAGAGAAAAAAATCAGAGCTGAAAAAATGCAGGAAGGACTTAAAAAAGCTATTGAAATACCTCTAAATACTATGAAATTAGGGGATAAGGCTTGGGAAAGTATGATAGATGTTGCAAAATACGGTAATATAAATTCAAAATCCGATATAGAAGTAGGAGCAAGAGCTTTGGAAGTCGGTATCTGGGGTGCTTATAAAAATGTAATAATTAATATGGACGGTATTACAGATGAAACATTTGTAAAAGAAATTACAGAAGAAGCAGAAACCATAAAAAACAGAGCAAAAAAAATCTGTGATGAAATACTTGAATTGCTTGAAAACAGAACTGAATAATTTTTTATGTAATTATAATTTAGTTTATTTTCAGAAATTTCTTTAAAAAGATGTAGTTAGTTAAAGGACCAGCATAGTAGATAATTTTTACTTCTACTATGCTTTTCCTTTCAAAAATATTCCTTGTGATATTTCAGTAATTTGATTAATTTAGATTTGAGAATAACCATTTACAAATTTTTGGGTTTAATAAAATTATTTATTAATAATAACTAAAAAGTATAAGACAGACTTCTCGTAAGTCCAGTCTCAACGATAGTAATTGTAATATGATCCTGTACGCCTTCAGCCCCACCTGGAATTATGAAATTCACAGAACCATCAGAACCTGTATAACTAGTTTCTTCATTACTGTAGCCATCAGTACCTGAAACTGAAAAATATACTTCTACATCAGCTTTTTCAGGATAAATTTTTGCAAAAGCTGTTACATCCTGATATGGTCCGGGATTAGCAGGAGAAATCCATACAGAGAGAGAGTATTTTCCTTTTTGGTGTTCTCCGTCGCTGTTGGTTGATGTTAGTACGAGAGTTTCAATTTTATCTTTTATTTCAGTAACTACTTCATCAATGTATCCTTCGATATCGGCTACTTTGATATTCCAGATACCGCTTGGAAGTCCCATTGTAATTTCAGAGTTGCCTTCTGCTTCTTCAGCACCAACCCCGATAATTATCTGAGTTTGGGCATCTTTATCCTGATTTTCAGCTATGGCAATATCTGCTTTTTTACCGTCTTTATCAGAATCTACTACTTTAGCAATTCCCCAATCAATTGTTTCTTTAATCCAGTCGGAAGGGTCGTCAGAGCCAAGCGAGGCATCAAGGAGAGTTTTTAGTGCAGTGCCTGCTTCATCGCCAAGCCCGGAAGCATCTACAGCTCCATCTATATCTACAAATTCTCCCAGCTTTTCTGCTATTTTCCCTTTCACTTCGTCTTTTATAAACTCTTTGGGATTTTTGTATGCTTTTTCGGCTTTTTCTACATATTCCAGCCCTTTTTCAGCCATATCCATTCCTTCGCCAAGTCCCGGACTTACGAGTTTAGTTGTTTCGATAACAACCGCAGCACCTTTTGAAACACCTTCAGCACCTTCTTTCACAACAATTTTCTGAATAGTAAGGTCTTTATCCTGAGCAATATACGGAAAATCACTATCTCCGTCGTGATAAAAGTCATTATACATCTGCGGAGCTTTTGAGTCCAAATCACCATTTTCCATTTTTTCCCAAAATTCCTTTTCGCTGTCAATATCTTTTTTCCATTCAGGTCTCAGATTATCATATAATTTTTTTCTTTCATTTTCAGGCATATTTGAGGCTACGGTTAAAATTCTGTTTCTGCTTCTTTTTCCGGAACCTGAAGCCCAAGTGAAGAAGTCTTTCATAGCAGAGCCAATACCGAGATAACTGTTTGATTTGTTAAGTTTCTGCTGAAAAAATATTTTCCCGCTTTCTTTTTCGATTATGTCTATTGCAGCCAATACCTCTTCTTCATATTCAAGTGGTTTGTATAAACCTTCAAAAGCGGCATCAATTTGCTCATAGGTAAGTTCTTTTTCAAGAAATGCATTATTGTAGTCATTTGTGAATGCTTTTACCACATCTAACATACCTGATTGCTTTACAGCATTTGCTTCGATAAGTACATCATAAGCATTTCGCAATTCAGTTTTGCTGATATCTTCATCTTCAGGGCCTAAAATCCAGTCGCAGGAAGTAGATATAAAAACTACTGATACAAGTAAAAGGTATAGAAACTTTTTCATAATATCACCAAATAAAGTTAAACATTTGGTAAAATAAATAATTAATATTGATAAATGAAAAGAAAAAAACAATGTGAAAAATATTTAATCATGTGGTATTATATAAACTAAGGCTTAATTCATTTAAGAAAAAAGCCTTTTAAAACAAAATTATTAATTATTTATTACTCAAATTTTTCCAGCAATTCTTTTACTGCATCTTTATGTACCATATAGTTCATCATTTTTAGTTTTATGTAGTCGTAATGATAGAAGTAATATCCCCAATTATCGCCGTTTTTTGAACCGCTGCCGGAATCTTTTATCATAAACCAGTAGTCATCTCCTGATTTTTTATAACCTACAAGGTGAATACCATGGTCGTCAGTAGTGGTTTTATTTGAAAATCTGAATTGTCTTGAATATTCATCAATATAATCTGACGGAATATCATATGAAGGAATCATTGCTACATCTTCAAAAGAATAATATCCTGATTCGGAAACGTCCCCGCCGATAAATACAGTGTATTTATCTTCTACTGATTTAACAAGGTAATTCATAAAATCATTAAGAGGAACATTGTAATAAGATGAATCTATCCACCAGTTATCAGGCACATCATATACAACCTGCTTCCAGTAACCGGGTTCGAGAAGAGACATAATGTTTACGTAATTATCGAGATTGAGCTTTACTTCAGATTCGAAATATTCCATTGGAGACATCCTTTTTCCGTTTATACTTATTACGGAAGGCGGAGTTCCAAGATAATTATTCAGAATTTCTTTTATTGTTTGAAGCACTACCTGCTCATTCCAGAAATTTGTTTCTTTTACAAAATCAAGATAAGTCTTCATTTCTTTGTACATTATATGATGGTCGTGATGAACCTGACCTTCGAGTTTTCCGGTATAAGCTGATTCAGGTACACAGCCGTAATTTTTTATCATACGAATAACCGCACTTGCCTGTGAGCCTTCTGCAAATAGTGAATTACCTCTCTCTTTCACAAATCGGCGGGCTTTTTCTACATATTCCCAGTAAACAGTGTACATTTCTGAAAGTTTTATTTCTTTATCATGAATTCTTTTAATTTCAGATTCGAGAAATGATGTAGCGGAATATGACCAGCAGGTTCCCGTCCAGCCTTGTGATACAGGTTCGTTATGCCATTGATAGTTAAATTCATCAATAGATTCGGGCAAATCATATCCTGAGAAATCCATTTTAAAACTTAATTTCTTTTCGGTTTCTTTTTGATTGAAATCGTCGGAAGCCTGTTTAATTTCATCCCAGTATGGATTGTTATATTCAATAAATTTTCCTTTGTCTTTTTTTTGAGCAGAAAGATTTATCGGGAGAATTGAAACAAAAACAAGTAGAATTGGTAGTAGTTTGTACATTTTATGCCTCGAAAATTTTTAATTAAAAAAAAGGGGATGACTAATAAGTAAAGATATTAATTTTTCAACGCGCCGGATAAGAATGTGTGACTAACTTTTTCCGGTAGCACAGGCGTCCCCGTCTGTGGATTAAAATTTGTCCACCTCCGCCGGTGGAGGATAATTAGAGTTCAGGCAGTATAGACATTCCTGTCAGACGTCATATTTAATACTTATTAGTCAACCCCATAAACAAAATTCATTATTCTTTATATCAATTTCATTTCTTTGCCGATTTTGATAAATGCACCGATTGCTTTATCAAGATGAGCATCAGTATGTCCTGCAGAAAGCTGTACTCTTATTCTGTCCATTCCTTTAGGAACTACCGGATATGAGAATGCAATTACATAAATACCCTCTTCAAGTAGCCTGTCTGCAAATTCAACAGCAGTCTGTGAAGGGTTGTCATATTTACCGAACATAATAGGCGTAATCGGATGAACGCCCTGTACAATATCAAATCCTGCTTCTGACATTTCTTTTCTGAATCTTTTAGTATTAGCTTCCAGTTTGTCTCTTAGTTCTGTAGATTCTTCAAGAATATCAAGCACTTTGATTGTAGCACCTACCACGGCAGGAGCAAGTGTATTTGAGAAAAGATAAGGTCTTGCTTTATTTCTCATCCATTCTACGATTTCTTTTCTTCCTGAAATAGCTCCACCTGAAGCACCACCAAGAGCCTTACCAAATGTAGTAGTAATAATATCAATTCTTCCCATTACATCTTTCAGCTCGTGAGTTCCTTTTCCGGTTTTACCCATAAATCCTGATGAATGGCACTCATCTACCATTACGAGAGCATCATATTTTTCAGCAAGGTCGCATATTTCATCTAATTTTGCAATGTCCCCATCCATTGAAAAAACGCCGTCAGTGGCAATTACTCTGTATCTTGCATCTTTTGCTTCTTTAAGGCATCTTTCAAGCCCTTTTAAAGTTTTTCCTGTTGCAGGGTCTTTTTCTTCCACATCTCTCATATCTCCGTGCTTATAAATCCATCTTTTAGCTTTTGAGAGCCTTACACCGTCAATAATGGAAGCGTGATTAAGAGAATCAGCTATTATTGCATCATCAGGTCCGAAAAGAGGTTCGAAAACTGCACCGTTTGCATCAAATGCAGCAGCAAAAAGAATTGTATCTTCAGTACCGAGAAAATCAGATACTCTCTGCTCAAGTTCTTTATGAATATCCTGAGTACCACAGATAAATCTAACTGAAGAAAGACCGAAACCGCGATAGTCCATTGCTTCGTGGGCTGCTTTCAAAACTTCAGGATGTGAAGAAAGACCGAGATAATTATTGGCACAGAAATTAAGCACTTCTTTATTATTTACTTTAATTTCCATTCCCTGAGGGCTTTCGATTATCCTTTCTGCTTTGTAAAGTTTATCATCTTTTAAAGCCTGAATTTGATTCTGCAAATCATCTTTCATTTTTCCAAACATTGTTACTCCTGTTTTTAAATTAAAAAAAAGTATTTCAATTTTTTATAAAATTACAAAAAATATCTGACTTTATTAAATTAAATCGAGAAATTTATTTCGATACAACAATATTGATTGTGGATCCTTCCTGTACTAGTGAATTTTGAGAAGGAAAAGTTTCAATAATTGAACTTGGCATAAATGTTTCGCTTCTTCTGTATGTTACATTTCCGAGTTTTAAATTAAACTCGGCAAGAACTTGCTCGACATCTTCAATTCTCCTGCCAATCAATACAGGAACAGCTACCTGATTTTCAGAGCCGAGACTTACGGTAAGGTCAATTTTTGTATCATACGGAATTAATTTTCCCGATTTTATGCTTTGTTCCATTATTGTGTCTTTTGGAAAATCATTGCTGTATTCGTACTCAATTTTTCCCGGTATCAGCCCTCTCGAAATCAGTTCGATTCTTGCAGCTCTTAAGCTCTTACCAAGCAGATAAGGAGCGGTTACTTCTTCTTTTCCTTTGCTGACTGTAAGAAATACGGGGCGACCTTCTTTTACTTCTGTTTTCTTTTTGGGTACTTGATTTACTATATGATTTTCAGGAAATACTTCGCTAAACTGTGAATTGGTAACCTGATAGACCAAGTCCGAAGCAATAATCAGTTTTTTTGCCTCATCTTCCGATTTTCCAATTACATCCGGTACTCTTACAAGCTCTCTGTTGTGAACAAGTGAGGGCATAAGCCATTTGTCAAATATAAGATAAAGCAGTAATAATGAGATGATAAAAACTATAAAAGTATAAAAATAAGAAGCAACTGATTTCATAAAACTTTTTTGATTTTTTAATGATATATTATTATCAGATTTTTCAACATTTTGTTTTTTAAACTGATTTTTAAAATTTAAAATTTCAGAATATTGATTTTCATCCATAATAAATAAGCAGTAATAAAATAAAAATTAATAATTTACAAAAATACAAAAGTTAAATAAATTTATTGCTGAATTTTTGCTTAATTCAGACAACTATTTTTTGATAAAACTTTTCTGATTATAATATCGTTCTCTCACTTCATCTTTAAGTTGAGTTAAATCCACTACAATAAAGCCATCTACAGAATTTTTGAAAGTAACGTCTATGCAGAAATTGATAAATTTTGTACCGCCAAAATTAGTAATGTCCACGTATCTTCTGTATAATACAGGAATGCTGTAGCCAAGCTGCATAAGAGTCTTTTTTAGTTTTCTGAAATCCTTGAAGTAATCACCTGAGTCAAAAATCTCTTCGTATTCTTTGACATTTTCTTCTGAAACTTTGTACTCTCTGTGTGGTACTGCCAGTCCCTGATTACCTTTGTACCATTTCATATAATAATATATTATCAGGTCTTTTGCTTTGTCGGGCAGTTCATCACTCATAGATACCGTTCCCCAGAGATAGCGAACATCATTATTTTTAGTAATAAATGCCCCAATTCCCTGCCACATATAATCTAAAGCAGAGCTGTTCCAGTATTTCTGCTGCACAAAAGTTCTGCCTACTTCAAGAGACTGCTCCAGGACTTCATCGAAATCATCATTTATATCAAATTTTTTGGATGTTATAAGCCCTTTTTTGCCTAATTTTTTTATTATATCTTTTGTTTTCCCAATTCTGTAAGAACCGATTATTTCACTGTTTTCATCATCCCAAAGTACCATGTGCTTGTAATAAGTGTCATATTTTTCAAAGTCTTTCTCTTTTCCGGTTCCTTCTCCTACAAGTCTGAAAGTAACCTCTCTCAATCTTGCAATTTCTTTTACAATATTTTTGCAATTATCATATTCAGATAAAAATATTTTCTTGCCGTCAAATGTGTGTCCGAGAAGTTCGGATTTGTTAATTTCCTTTCTTAAAAGGTCTTTTTCTACGGGTGGTATCACGGGTTCTTCAGTTTCAAACACTTCAGGACCATTATTTTTAAGATTATATACGTGCTCCCGTAGTAATTCAATTTGTTTGGTTTCATGTAGTTTATTATTCTTAAGAGATTGATAAGGAATGATATTACCTACTTTTAAGTTGAGCTTGTAATCTCTTTTGTTAAATAATTCATGAGGCAGCAAAAGCGTACCTAGTCTGTCGTGGATTTTGGCAAGTAAATAAAATAGCAAAGAATTTCTTCCTTCCACATAGATAGGAAGTATTGAAGATTTGAATTTATGAGCAAGTCTCAATGAGCCTTTCTGCCATTTTTTATCTTTTATTCCGCTTTTCCCTAATCTTGATACTACTGCGGCAGGGAAGAACATCACACATCTGTTATTCTCAAGGTCATCTTCGATTTTTTTTATATTACTTTTTTGCGCTTTAAGAGAATACAAATCGTATGGCAGAAAAAGCTCTTTAATGTTAGTTACATGCAAAAGCAAGTCGTTTACTACGATTCTGATGTCTTTTCT
>CAZIXJ010000110.1:0-7906 GCA_964542835.1 uncultured Hyphomicrobiales bacterium | reverse complement strand
CTTGCCCCGATTAATCGGGATGTAAACAGAGGAGGTGTCCGAAGGACGGAGGAGGGTTTTCACACACTGTTAGTCCACCCCCGTCCCGATATAATCGGGACACCCCCGCCGGCGGGGGAAAGTACTGAAATTGGCAATTTTTCAAAGCGAAAAGATGTATTTCTTATGTGCAGGATTAAATTGACTGTATGAACTAAACCCTTGCACTTTTTGTTATTATAATTGCTCTAATTCTTTGCTTTTATTCAAATTATGTATTTTTAAGGATAATATATTTACTATTTTTATCAACTTGGTAATAATCAGGTTATACTTAGATTGAAATTAGAAAAAGCATTAGTAGATAATCATAAATGAGTTATAAGAACTGAAAAATGTATAATCACACAAACAAAATACAGCTAATCAATATTAATAAACTAACAATCACTTAAAAAGGAAAAATTTCCTCCTTTTTGTATAAGTAGGTAACTTTTCTAAAGGCAAGTCAGAAGATGAATGCTAATCCCGGTATAAATTAAAAAACTTTATATTAAAGTAGGATTATCGATTTTTATTAATAATTTTTTTAGGTTATCCTCATCAAGGAAAAATTTACCGAAATTATATTCTTCATAATCTTTTATTCCATGATAATCTGAGCCTCCTGTTACTATAAGCCCGTATTGTTTTGCCCTCATTCTCAGGCTTTTGGTTCGGTATTCTGTGATATAAGGATGGATAATTTCAATTCCTTTAAGTCCGTTTCTCACCAAATCATAAATTTTAGTCTGACTTATCTTTTTTTCAGGATGTGCAAGGGAAGAAATACCTCCGGATTTTTTTATCATATCGAATACATCTTTGTTGCCGTAAAGTATTTTTTTATTATAAGCCCTTCTGCCATTACCTATATATTTATCGAATGCCTCCTGTACTTTTTCTATGTAACCCTTATCGAGCATAACCATAGCAATGTGAGGCCTCCCTATTGAACCGCCCTGTGCTTTTAATTCCACCTCTTCGAGAGTAATCTCAAAGCCGAGATTCTGAAGCTTTTCACAAATCATCCCGGCTCTGATTTTTCTGTTAATTTTATTCTGATTCAGGAACTCTGTCAAATCGGAATTATCAGGATTAAGCCCATATCCCAAAACGTGTATTTCTTCATCATTATATTCTGTGCTGAACTCGCATCCGATAATTACCTTTATTCCAAAATCTTTAGCTATTCCGGCTGCATATACAGCTCCATCAATAGTATCATGGTCAGTAACAGCAATCACACCGATATCATTAGATTTTGCCTTGAGAAGCAATTCTTCAGGAGTAAGTTTCCCATCAGAATACAAAGTATGAGTATGTAAATCAGATTTTATCATTTTAAATAAAACTCTTTAATCATCTGCAATGCAGTATCTACATCTACAATTACTTTTTCTCCGGATTTCCTGAATTTTACTTCTACTCTCCCCTGCTCTACATTTTTAATTCCGGCTACAATAATTATTGGAATTCCCAACAAATCAGCATCATTAAATTTTATTCCGGGAGATTCATTTCTGTCATCATAAATTACGTCAAGCCCTTTTTCAGCAAGTTCGCTTTCAAATCTGTTACACACGTTAGCTACTTTTTCAAACTTTTTCGGATTGATACCAATTACATATACGTGATAAGGGGCAAGTTCTTTAGTCCAGTTCAGACCCTTATCGTCAGAATTTTGCTCAATAAAAGTAGCAAGTATTCTTTCTATCCCAATTCCATAACTGCCCATAATTATCGGTTTTTCTTTACCGTTTTCATCGAGGAATTTAGCTCCGAGAGCTTCGGAATATTTAGTACCGAGTTTGAATATATGCCCAAGTTCAATAGCTTTTACTACTCTAAGTGGTTTTCCTTCTATTATATCAGGTTCTCCTTCCTGAACAGTTCTGAAATCATAAAATTCTTCAATCTTACAATCTCTTGCAATATCAATATTTTTATAATGGAAACCATCTTTATTGGCACCGCTTACAAGTCCATTGGCATCTTTTAAAAGATTATCCGCAAAAATACGGATTTGTTTTTTCAGATTTACAGGACCCATACTACCGCCGTGAGCACCTGTATTTTCAAACAATTCTTCTTCAGTAGCCGGTCTTAAAAGATTAGTACTAAAAATACTTTCGAGTTTTGTTTCATTAAGCTCATCATTACCTCGCATAAGAATAAGAACGGGTTCATCATCAATAATATAAACAACGGATTTGGCACAGCGATGCTCATCAAGCCCGAAATGCTCTACTAAGTCATTGATAGTTTTGGAATTTGGAGTGGCAAATTCTTCGATTTCAGGATTATCACCAATCCTGCCTACAGGTTCAATTTTTGAAGTTGCTACTTCTACGTTTGCAGCATATCCCGAATCACTTACGGCACAAATATCTTCGCCTGAATCGGATTCAACCATAAATTCCTGACTTTGTCTTCCGCCCATTGCTCCACTGGAAGCACCAACTACAAAATATTTCAGACCAAGTCTGTCGAATAATTTTTTATACGCTTCGAAATTTTTATCATAACTTTCATCTAACCCCTCCCATGAAGAATCGAGAGAATAAGCATCTTTCATAATAAACTGGCGTCCACGCAATATTCCTGATTTGGGGCGAGGTTCATTTCTGAATTTTGTTTGTATCTGATACCAGATTTGCGGCATATCTTTATAGGATTTTATATGCTGCCGGGCATGATAAGTAATTATTTCTTCGTGAGTAGGAGCAAGCACAAGACCTTCACGGTTTTTGATATGAAACATCACATCGCCCATCGCCTCTACCCTGTTTGTCTGCTCCCATATTTCAATAGGATTTAGAGCCGGAAGCAAAAATTCCTGAGAACCAATCGCATCCATTTCTTCACGAACGATATTTATTATCTTATTTAATACTTTAAATCCAAAAGGCAAAAATGAAAAAACTCCTGCAGCTACTTGCCTTACAAGCCCTGCTCTTAGCATAAGCTGATGAGATGGAATTACCGCTTCAGCCGGAGTTTCTTTCAATGTAGGAATAAAATTTTTCGATAAACGCATAAATTTCTTCTCAATATATATTAATAATAAATTTCAAAAACACCAAATAACAAATATACAAAAAAACAATTATTTAGCATTAATTAATAGATTGTTTCGTTCAAAAATCCAAAACAAACTCCCATATCCAAAAAAAATCTGATTACAATCATTTATTATCGGAGATGTGCGGATACAGTAAGTTACCGGCAGAAATCCAAGACTTACCGATAGCACAATATTATTTTTTCTATTATACAAAAATGAAGAAAATAACTTATACTAACAAAACTTAATTCATAATTAGAATAGACTTATAAGAACTAATGGAACATTAAATGCAAGAAAATTATACAGCTCCATCATAATAGTTGAATTTGTTTAATCGCAATATTTTTGTAAACTGTTTTTCAATATGGCTTTAGATACAACTTTACAAACAATGATTATTTCCATATCTATCAGAAGAACCTAAATATTTTCCGGTAATCTGAAAAAACTGTTTTTCTTTTAATATTATTTGATTTATTTTGTAATTTAGTTAAATTGCAATATTATAAATTAAGGAATAATAATGAAAATACTAATATTAATGCTTTTGCTTACTTTGAATCTTTCGGCTCAGAGGGATAAACTTGAGTCCCCCGACAAACTTATTGTCAATGATAAACTCGAATTGCCGGATAATCTCAAAAGTCGCGTTTCTTTTTTTTTCATTAATATATCTATCAAAAAGATAGAAACCGCTTATTCCAAATTATTGCTTGACAGCCCGTTGCTTTCCAAAGATAATCAGATGCGAACTCTGATATCCGAAACTTACAAAGCACTTGAATATTACGGTGATAATCTTGGTTATGAATCAGTCGATTTACAAAAACCCGCGAATTCAATTATAAGGGCAAGATACATAGGATTGCATGAAAATTACCCTGTCAGATGGGTATTTACATTTTATAAATCCCCAACTTTAGGCTGGATAGTGCTAAATATTAAATTCGATGATTTATCACAATTTTATTTCGATGAATTTTTAAAATAATTTTCTCAAGTTTTTGCAGTGAATTGCCGATTATGGTAAAGTATAGGAAATAATTTGATATCAGGATGAACTTTTTAAAAAATAACGAACCGGAACATAATACTGGAGCTGACAGGTATTTAATTACCTATGCAGACCTTATTACCCTTCTGCTGGGTCTGTTCGTTATTTTATATGCTTCATCACAAGTGGATCAGGAAAAATTCAAAGATTATTCTGCTGCATTCAGCGAATATTTTACCGCCAAAGATGACAAAATGCTTCAGGGAGGCGATGGAGTATTGCAGGGAAATAAAAAAGCAGTCCCGAATGCAATTTTAGCACCGCCGGCAAACATGTCAATACGGGAAATTAATATTGAAATTTCAACAGCCTTGCAGGAATATATTCAGAACGGCTCTCTTGAGATAAGAAAGGTAGAAGACGGCTTTGCTATAGTTATGCCTGAAAAAATGCTTTTTGAATCAGCAAGAGCTAATATTCAGCCTTTTGCAGAAACTATTATGGATACTCTTGCTTCAGTACTTAAAGGTATCAATAAACAAATTACCGTGGACGGGCATACCGATTCAGACCCTATTACCACTTTTCAGTATGAATCCAACTGGCATCTGTCCGCTGCCAGAGCCACCAATGTTGCTTATAAACTAATCCAGAAAGGTGTGCCAGAAGAAAATCTGATAATAAGAGGATTTGCTGCTCAGAGACCGGTATCTCCCAATACAGATGAATTTGGAAAGTCTAAAAACAGAAGGGTTGAAATTACTGTCAAGGAGCAGAGTATTGATGCTCCTACTACAAACGGATTTTCAGGCAAGAGCGATACAGTAAATAACAATTAATATATAAATTTTAAAAACGGGAAAAGTTATGGAGACTAAAGAAAATAATAAAATCAGGAAGATAAATACTCCACATTTTGGTGAGATACTGATTGAAGATAAACACATCTTTTATTTAAAAGATGGAATGCTTGGATTTGAGAAACTCAAGAATTTTGTATTAATTAGTGAAGAGGAAACCGCTCCTTTCAAATGGTTTATTTCTATTGACGACCCTGAAATCGGATTCCCTTTTATTAGTCCATGGTTTTTAGACCTTGAATACAAACCGATAAGAGATTTTGATATTGATAAGCAGGTGATTTTTGTTGTTATTACTCTTCAGGACAGAGATGGCAATATGTCTGCAAATATGAAAGCTCCCGTAATACTCAATGTAGAAGATCAGTCCGGAGAACAAATAATAATACCAAGTGATAAATATCTCACAAATTTTGTAATTAAATCCAGTGAAAAAGATAATTCTTTTTCTGAGGGTAGTTAGATGTTGGTATTATCCAGAAAAATCGGCGAAGTAATTACAGTAGGCAATTCTGTAAAAATAACTGTATTGAGTTATGACAGAGGAGTTGTAAGGCTTGGAATAGAAGCCCCCAAATCTATATCCATTCACAGAAAAGAAGTATTTGATAAAATAATTTCAATAAATAAAAAAGCATCTATGACCCAGATGGACGTATTTAAAGATAAAATCTTAAATAGTGATATAAATTTAATTAATAATGAAAATAATAAAGATATTGCACCATCTATAGTATTTAATAAGAAGAGTGAAAAATGATTGAATATACTGTATTAATTATTGATGATGATATCTGGATGCAGAGGATTTTATCCAAAACTCTCGAAGGCTATGGATTCAAAAAATCTTTGCTTGCTTCCAACGGATATGACGGCGTAGCTCTGGCTATCGAGCATAAACCTCATTTGATTATCCTTGATATTTTAATGCCTGAATTATCAGGTCATATGACTTTAAAACTACTAAAAAAAATCAAAATTACAAAAAATATTCCCGTGCTGATGGTTTCCGCTCTCAGTGATATGGAAAATCTCGGAAAAGCCGTAAAAATCGGCACCTCCGGCTTTATATCAAAACCATTTACCAAGAATACGGTATATGATAAGCTTATTGAGGTATTCGGCAAAGAAAGGCTAAATTTGATAAGCAAAGGTGAGCCTGTAGATATGGTAGATGATTTTTACGGAGATGATATTTTGCAGAGAGAAGAAAGAATCTTATCGGCTACTAGTGAAAAATCTAATGTAAAAAATGAAAAAAAATCTGAAAACAAGGAAAAGTCAGACAGAATTCTTCAGTTTTATCAGGATGATGAACAAAAAAGCATCGAATCAATTAAGAAACTATTATTAAAGAAAAGATAACGGCAGGAAAAAATGATTGTGAATTTTTCACTTGTAAATGAATTGTTCAAGGGTTTCTATATCCAGAGATGGAATGACAGAATCAGACCGCTTGAATTGATAGAGATGGATAAACACGCTCACAAGATGATGATTGCTTACTGCATTGGCAAATATGAAGAAGCTGAAGGAAGAGAAGTATATTGGGATAAAATTATTAAATCAGGCATTTACGAGCTATTAAGAAGGATTGTAATTTCTGATATCAAATCACCGATTTATAATGAAATAAAGAAAAACAAGCCTGTATTTGAAAAATTAAATCATTACGTTTACGAACAGTTGGAACCCAAAATTACAAGTGATATCATCAGAAATGAACTGTTTGAATTTCTTACGAAAGATATTGGGACCGAAGACATAAATGACAGGATTATAAATGCTTCTCATAATTACGCAAGCCTTTGGGAATTTCAGATAATTAGAAATTCCAATCCTTTTCACTATCAAAACTCAAGGATAGGTCCAAATCTGCTAAACAGAGTAGATGTATATCAAGATTTGACGGGCATGAAGAAAATAATGATGCAGCAGCCCGTTTCCACTTTTATTGATATGTGCGGGCAGCTCAGATTTCAATACAGATGGGCGCAACTTCCGAGAGTACCGAAAACTTCTGTGCTGGGGCATGTAATGCTCGTAGCAATTATTTCATACTTTTTTGCAAGGGATAATAATGCATCTCCAAAAAGGCTTTTCAATGATTTTTTCTGCGGATTATTTCATGATTTGCCTGAAATCGTAACTCGTGATATTATTTCTCCCGTAAAAATGTCTTCTCCTGAGTTTGATGAATTAATTAAAAAATTGGAAAAAGATCTTACCGAACAGGAAATTTATCCTTTTGTAGATGAAAGATGGCAGGATGAAATTAAATATTATACCGTGAATGAATTTGTAAACAAAATTAAAACTGATAAAGTTTACGAAATAGAAACCGTAAACGAAATAAATGAAAAATATAATTCAGATGAGTTCAATCCTATGGATGGCGAACTCATCAGAGCTGCAGACAGACTTTCAGCTTTTCTCGAAGCGTGGAATTCTTGCAGCGCAGGTATAAAAACTGAAGAGCTGAGCCTTGCTGCTCAAAAAATTAAAGATGACTACAAAAACCGAAAAATCGGTAAAATCAATATGGGTAGTATTTACACAAATTTCAAACAAGTATGTTGAGGGACTAATTGGGGCTACTATCAATTTATACTACTGTTTCATTATTGATAATATTTTTATCAATATTTATTATTTCATTTTATATAATTAAGGTCGCTGAAAAAAAATATAATAAGCAGGATGCAATTATTAAAATTTTAGCTGATGAATTTGCCGAAAAAGTTGCAGGATTCATTATTATAAAAAATAATCTGATTATCCTTGAAAATAATTTTTACAACAAAAAAGAAATAATTGATAAAGATATTTTCAGCAATGATAAAACTAAAATTATTGATATTAATAATATTATGAATAGCAGTCAGTTCATTACAAAGAAAATTCTTATTAAAAATTCTGAATATTATCTGATTTATTTTTCATAAAAAAAGAAATTTTATCTTG
>CAZIXJ010000109.1:0-7937 GCA_964542835.1 uncultured Hyphomicrobiales bacterium | reverse complement strand
ATCATATATTTTCGTATTCTTGGATTTATTAGTTTTTACACAATCTCGGAGTTTGGGAATCAGATGTTTTCTCTTGATTGTTTGAATGCAACTTAGTATAAATACTCAAACAATAAGAAAAAACTTTCAAATCGAATTTTTAATAAATTTGAATGGGGTAAATACTACAAAGCCTGACAAAAAGTCATAGTATTAATTTCTCTGTCTTTTTGTCATTTTTCTCCTGCCAAAACATCAAAAAAAATTCCGCATCTCATAATCTGAGACACGGAATCTATTTTTTAATATAATTTTAGTCTTAATTTTGATTTACAGATGCATAGAGGTCTTTAAGTTTGCGTCTCAAATGCAATACTGCATATCTTTTTCTTGCGAGTAATGTATTGATATTTACTCCTGTTTCTTCGGACATTTCTCTGAATGAAATGCCTTCAAATTCATTTTTAATAAATACATTTCTCTGCTCAGGAGGCAACTCTTTTAGTCCGTCCTGTACTGCTTCCCAAATCGTTTTCCTGATTAAATCAGTTTCGGGGCTTGTAGAGTAATCTCCGAGAAAATTCTCAAAGGCATCTACGCCGTCTTCCGCCTGACTTGGAGTCTGCATATCTGAAAAGGTTTCTGCTCTTTTCTTTCTGTAAGAATCAATTATTCTGTTTCTCACAGCGGTAAATACCCAGGATGCAATGTTTTCGATAGGCTTCTGCACATTTTTTGAAGCCGCTAACACATTAGTAAATACATCCTGCAAAATATCTTCCGCTTCTTCCTGACTGCGGACTCTCTGGCGGATAAAGCCAAGAAACTTTTTCCTGTCTGTTCGGAACAAGTTTTCAATCTGCACTGCTAAATCCATAACTGTTCTCCTTTTTTATAGCTGTTTTACTTATTAAATATGACAAACTTTTTATCAGAAAGTTTAAGCAAATCAACTATAATATATATTAATTACCTAAATATTTCTCTATTTCAAATAACTATTTAACAAATTAACACAAATATATAAAAAAAGTTGCAAAAAATATACAATAATTTTTATTTTAATATATTGGCACATATATTCTGCCAATCTGTCATTACAATATCATCTACTTTAACATAGGAATTTTTATGCCAAATTTCTTTGCGTTATCCTTTGCTCTGTCATATCCCGCGTCAGCGTGGCGGAAAATTCCCATCATAGGGTCATAAGAGAGAACTCTCGAAAGTCTTTTGGCTGCTGCTTCTGTTCCGTCAGCCACTATCACCATACCTGCGTGAAGCGATAAGCCCATTCCTACACCGCCACCATGATGAAGCGACACCCATGAAGCCCCTCCTACTGCATTTAATGCAAAATTAAAATATACCCAGTCAGCTACGGCATCAGAGCCATCCAGCATACTTTCTGTTTCACGATGTGGAGATGCTACAGAACCGCAATCAAGATGGTCTCTGCCGATTACGATTGGTGCTTTTACTTTGCCGGATTTTACAAGTTCATTGAATAAAAGCCCTGCCTTTTCTCTGTCGCCATATCCAAGCCAGCAGATTCTGGAAGGAAGCCCCTGAAATCCTACGTGCTTCTGTGCCTGAGTAATCCATTTATGAAGTGGTTCGTCATCAGGAAACAGCTCCATAATTGCTTTGTCAGTAGTGTAAATATCTTCCGGGTCTCCTGATAATGCCACCCATCTGAAAGGTCCTTTGCCGTCACAGAAAAGCTGACGTATGTAAGCCGGCACAAATCCCGGAAAATCAAAGGCGTTTTCAAGTCCGCCCTGCTCCTGAGCCACACCTCTGATATTATTGCCGTAATCAAAAGTAACAGCTCCTTTTTTCTGCATTTCGAGCATTGCTTTCACGTGAGTAGTAATTGATTTGTAGCTTTCTTCGAGATATTTATCCGGGTCGTCTTTTCTTAATTTGTCCGCTTCCGCTTTTGTGAAACCGGCAGGATAATATCCGTTTAGCGGGTCGTGGGCAGAAGTCTGGTCAGTCAGTACATCGGGAATTATTCCTCTTTTCAGCAGTTCAGGCAGTACTTCTGCTGTATTACCCACAAGTCCTACTGAAACAGGTTCTTTCTTAGCTTTGTATTCATCAATAATTTTAAGTGCTGCATCAAGAGAATTAACTTTCTTCATACAATAGCCGTCTCTCATTCTCTTATCTATTCTTTCTTCGTCAATTTCGACAGTAATTGAGGCAGCTCCGGCAAATGTCGCAGCAAGAGGCTGCGCTCCGCCCATACCGCCCATACCGCCTGTAAGAAGGAATTTGCCGTTTAATGTGCCGCCGAAATGCTGTCTTGCAACTTCAGCAAATGTCTCATATGTTCCCTGCAATATTCCCTGCGTACCGATATAAATCCAGCTTCCGGCAGTCATCTGACCATACATCATTAGTCCGAGCTTATCAAGCCTCCTGAATTCATCCCATGTAGCCCACTTAGGTACAAGATTTGAGTTCGCAATAATTACTTTTGGAGCATCTTCCGTAGTTTTTACCACGCCTACAGGTTTGCCGGACTGTACGAGCAGTGTTTCATCAGTCTCCATATTTTTGAGTGAATCCAGAATAGCATCAAATGCTTCCCAGTTTCTTGCGGCTTTGCCAAGCCCGCCATAAACAATTAATTCATCAGGTTTTTCTGCGTTCTCAGGTTCAAGGTTGTGCTGAATCATTCTGTACGCTGCTTCTATCTGCCAGCTTTTGCACGTTAATTCACTACCTCTGGGCGCTCTTATTTCTCTCATTTTTTTAATTACCTCTGTTTAATTATTTTAATTACTTGTTCTAATTGATAGTTCAGGTATTTTGGGTTTGGAATCTTCTTCTTTTTCCAATTCAGTTATTTGTTCTTCAGTCAGTTTATACTTTTCAAAAATCTCTCTGAAAAGTTCCCAAGTGTATATTCCGGTATTATGCCCATCGCCCCAGATTGGATTTACGGCATAATTACCAACCATTTTTAATTCTTTTAATTCATTTCTGCCCTTTTTCATCACATTGAAAGTAGGGATTTTTGCCTCATTCTGCTTTTTTCTTTCTTCCTGTGAATCAGCACCGGGACATTCGTTTCTCAAATCTTCCAAACGAATTGTAGATTCAAAACCGTCCCTGAAAATACATTTCAGTAAATATGGTTTTGGTCTGGTTATTTTCTGTGCAATATTTTTATTCATTTCTTTATCCATTGAAAATAAATTCAAACATTTTTAAATAAGACTAAATATATCTTATTTAATATATTAATTTAAACATTTTATTTTAAAAAAGCAAACTTTTTCAACAATAATTTCAAAATAATTCAAAATTATAATAAATCTTATTTAGATATAATCCCTGAGGAGGAGCCAGTGGTGAGTTAAGATTCCTGTCTTTTTTAGCAAAAGCATTAATAATTTCATCTTCACTTCTTTTGCCCCTTGCAATATCAATCGAGGCGCCCACAACTGACCTTACCATTCCGTAAAGGAAATGAGTAGAGGCTATTGTGAGCTGAAGTTGAGTTTCAGATGTTTTTTCCCATTGGCATTTGCTTACGTGGCATATTGGGTTAGTCTGGTCAGCATTATATTTGGAGAAAGTAGTATAGTCTTTGGAACCTTTAAAAATCTCAGCAGATTTTATTAATATATTTTCATCAATTTTGTATTTTACGAATGAAACATAATTCCTTTCGAATACATTATATTCAGTATTTAGTTTGTAGATATATTCTCTTCCTTTCGCATCAAATCGGCTGTGGAAATTACCATTGAAATACCTTGCATTTCTTATTCTGATATCATTAGTGAGTTTAGAATTCAAAGCCTGAGGCAATTTGTCCTGAGGTATTGATAAATCTGAAACATCAGCTATATGTGCTATCTGCCTTACAGCGTGAACACCTGCATCAGTTCTTCCTGCAGCGATGACAGAATAAGGCTTGTTAAATATTTCATTAACTGCTTTTTCAATTTCTCCCTGCACAGTAATTGCATTATTCTGAATTTGCCATCCTGAATAATTAGTACCGTCGTATTCTATTTCGAGAATTATGGTCATAATTAACTTTTATTCATATTAAAGAAATCCATTATTTCAATATATACAAATTCCGGTTTAATCAGTTTCATACAATTATGATGTCCAAGCGGGCATTTTTCACCTCCGTGCTTTGCACATGGACGGCAATTCAATTCAACCTGAAGCATCTTATCATTTTTTCTGTATGGATAGCAGCCAAATCGCCTGACAGTAGGACCAAAAAAGGAAAATACTGGTACATCCAGTGCATTTGCAATATGCAATGGCGCACTGTCATTTGTGAGCATCAAATCCATCTTACTGACCATTCCGGCAGTTTCCTGTAAGGATAATTCACCGGTATAATTAAAGATTTTATTGTAAGATGAATTAGTTTTAATCTTTTCACATAATTCTTTTTCCTGCGGACTTCCAAAGAGATAAATATGAAAATTATTCCTCCCGAGCATATCAATTAGCTTAGAATAGTAGTCTTTATGCCATTTCTTTGTTTCCCATACAGAACCGGGAGATATTCCAATTCTTTTAATACTTATACTATTATTAATTTTAATTAATTTATCAGTATTTTTCTTCACTCTTTCAGTTAGTTGTAATTCTGTAATGCCTGAAAAACTTTTAGTCGATATTGGAAGCAACAGGCTAAGCACTCTGTGCCTGTTATGCAGTCCGAAAGGGATTCGCACTTTTTGTGATACAAATCTCATATTCTGATTACCAATTCTGTATGGAATGCCGGAAAGAAGCATAATGATTGAGCTTGTAAGAGAATGTTGAACTGATATGCCTATAGAAAATTTAATTGTGGAAAACAGATGAATTATTCTTAATATTTCCTTAAACTTATTAAGAGAACCGGTTTTCTTATTGAAAATATGCACTTTGTCAATGTAGGGATTTGTTTCGATTAATTCGGCAGCAGCAGGTATTACCAGCACGTGAACTTCAGAATCAGGTTCAATCTCTTTTACTGCCCTGAATATCGGAGTAGTCATTATCACATCTCCGATAAAGGCAGTTTGAATAATTAATATTTTTTTATTTTTCTCCATTTTGCATAGCCTCATAGAGTTCAAGTGTTTTCTCTACTGTTTTATCAATATCAAATTCCTTTACGATTTCGATTGATTTCTTACTCATAGCATTCCTCTTGTCCGAGTTTTCATACAATTCCAAAATTGCTTCTGCCAGAGAATGATAGTCGCCTTTTTCAAAAAGAATTCCATTTTTGTTATGATGCACAATTTCGGGTATGCCTCCTGTATTTGTGGCGATAACAGGTTTGCCGAGAGCCATAGCATCGAGAATAGATGTGCCGAGACCTTCGGATTTGGTAGAAGTAACGTAAATATCAAAGTCTTTTATATACTTCAAAGGTTCATTTACATATCCAAAAAAGAATACCTTATTAATTAAATTATATTCATTTACAAGTTTTTTTATACCTTCAAATAAAGGACCTTTACCGAGAAATACAAACTTAATATCAGAGTGCTCATTAGTTACGATTTTAGCAGCTTTTACTAAAGTCGGATAGTCTTTTTCATTGGTAAAAGCGGCGGAAGTGCCAATGAGAAAGGAGTTTACGAAAGATTTATCTTTTTTTAATTCTGCGGATATAGTTTTCTGAATTTCGTTTTGAGCAATTCCACTATGAATAGTAATTAATTTTTTTTCATTTATTCCTGATTTAACCATTTGCTTTTTAACAGCATCCGAAACAGAAATGATTTTATCAAGAAATAATGAATTATATTTCATCTTATTTTTTACAGGAAACATCACTCTTCTCGAGCCGATAACTTTCAGTTTTCTGTTAAAAAACTTGGCAATAATGCCGAGATTGAGCGAATGAGATGAATGGCAGTGGATTATATTATAAGCATTATCCCTTGCATATTTTGCTATCTTAAATCCTTGAATTAAACTATAACTCGATAAAAAAGATAATGAAAAATAATTCATCTTATTTTTATCTAAGTATTTTTCAAGTTCTGAATCTCTTCTGCATATGAAATATGATTTGATATTTTTTTCTATTAATCTATGATATAACATAAGAGCCTGCTTTTGTCCGCCTCTTATACCTGTCTCTGTGTCAATATGAAGTACTGCCGGTTTCACTTGTGCTTTTCCCAGACTTTCAAATACTTATAAAACACTCCAAAAGAGGATAATGAAGCAAGCACAAAACCTTCCTTACCGTCAAGAAAACCTCTGTGAATGAAATACATTTTGATAAATTTTGATAATGCTCTCAATAATGATGAAAATAAATTAATACTCTTATTTGTTTCCCTAGCTTTCAAATCTGCATATTTTTCCATTTTATAAATGTATGATTGCAGGTCATCATAAGTATAATGGAGCAAATGCTCTTCGATAGTGCCGAGTTTTCCCTCGCAAACAACAGATTCATGAACCAGCTTATCATTGAAATTTCCGTAATTTCTGTTGAATAATCTTTTAGGGTAATCTTTGTCCCATCCGCCATGCAGAATTTTCTTCCCAAGAAAAAATGAAATTCTTTTAATATTGTACCAGTTATATTCAGGTTTTTCGATTGTTTTAAGTATTGCATTTTTCAAATCATCTGTTACTTCTTCATCGGCATCTATGGAAAAGACCCAGTCATTTTTTGCCTGATTAACGGCATATTGCTTGGTTTTTCCGAAACCTTCCCATTTTTCCAAATGAAAAATACGGCAGTTGTATTTCTTTGCTATTTCGAGAGTTCTATCTTCAGAGCCTGAATCTACAAGTACAATTTCATCAGTCCAGCCTGAAAGGGATTTCAGGCATCTTTCGATATTCTTCTCTTCATTTTTAGTTATGATTATTGCCGAGAGCTTATTCATTAGCCTATTAAATATTTTTTAATAAATTATAATTTTTGAAAGTACCGATGTGCTTCCCACCGGTAAATAGTTTTTCCAGAAAAGTAATAATGCGGTATTTTGGCAATTCGTGCTTATGAGGCTTTCTGTATTGATTGGGTTTTCCGCTGTATTGCAGTTTGTGTTTCCAGTTCATTTCTTTTATTTTTTCTTTCATTACTTCAGGATGAGTACCCTTAAACTCTGAAACGATGCACAGATTACCATAATCAAATTCTTTAGGCAGCTTATCATACATTTCTTTTGCTTTCTCTTCGCCTTTATGGTTTGTATCAATATATCTGCTTTTGTTTTGCATCATATGCGGAGGACGCACCCAGCCGTAATGATAAATATGAGCATCAGCTTTAGCCACATTTAGTTTGCGTGTGCCTTCGGGCTGGCGTGGATGTTCGTAATAGTCGAAATACCGGAAAGACTGTGCAGACTGATAAGAATGAATGTTGGGATGATTTCTTACAATTCTGATTTCATAAGGATACCAGCCGTGAGAAGTATGATAATGTTCGTAATCTCCCCAAAAATGATAATAATCAAAAAGCAAACCTTCCACTTCTTTTCTGTCCTGCAGTTCTTCGCATCTTTTCTGAATTATGGGCAAATCTTTCTCGTGAACTACTTCATCAGCCTGAAGATAAAAAAGCCAGTCGCCATTGCACTCTTTCATTGCAATATCTGTCTGAATAGAATGAATAGCCCCTTTTTTCATATACTTTTTATCCCAGACCGTTTTGATTACTTTCACTTTTGGGCTGTTGATTGATTCGATTAATTCAAGCGTATTATCATCGGGGTCATTATCTCCAACCGCTATAATAAACTCATCGCATATAGGGAGAATTGACTCGATTGATTCTTTCAGGGGATAATATAATTTACCGCCATTCCTTACAAATGAAAATCCGCTGATTGACATTAAATTTCACTCATTATCATAATTAAAAAATGCAATTTAATCAAAATTTGCTATTTATTAAAATATGATTGAATTGAGATTTATTCTAAAATTATAATTTTTTTTACAGT
>CAZIXJ010000108.1:0-7940 GCA_964542835.1 uncultured Hyphomicrobiales bacterium | reverse complement strand
ATTAGGGGAAATATTTATTAATCTTTTTTGAGAAGCAATTACTGATGATGCATCATCTGCGTATGCATCAATATTTATTACGAGGTCTTCTACATCTTCTTTGAATTTGATAACTATTTCTGTGGCATAGCCACCAACAAATTCAGGAGAAAAATCAAAAAACATTGATTTGGATTTTCCGGCAGAGATAAAATAAATAATATCATCTCTGAATGAATATGCTCCTCCGTATTCATTTGTAAAATAAATATCTTCAACAGTAAGCAAAGCATTTCCGGTGTTTTTTAGCATTATAAACGAGGATTTTGATTCACCTGTCAGCACTGTATCCAGATTAATATACTTATCTGACTGAAGTTCATAAGCAAATTCAGGATTTTTTGGCTTCAGGTCATATTCAAGATATTCAATATCATCAAATAAATTGAAAACTCTTACTTTATTGCCAAAAGTAGATGCCGTTGCTGTTCTTCCTGCTGATAATCCTCCGTCATATCCTTTGTCATAATTTTTTACATAATAAAATGTTTTACCAAAATCATTTGTCGCTTTTATTCTGTTATCAGGATAAACAAAAATAAATTCATTGGAATTATCAGGAGAATAAATCAGATTTGGAGACAAATTACTGCCGTCATTTTGAGTGGAAACAAGTTCCCACGTTTCACCCAAATTCTTGCTTAAATAAAATTCATTATATGCAGCAACTGCCATAGCAGTCGAATCATCAGAAAATCCTATTGCCGATATTCTGCTTAGTTTCTCAATCTCTTTATAAGTCCAGCTTTCCATCATATCATCTGAATAGAGATAATGTGAAATATCAGAATTAGTACTGCTCAGCATAATTCCTATTCTGTTATTTTCATAAAAGAGATGGAAATCCTGTATATCTAAACCAGAGAATACATTCGGCAGGTTTGTGATTTCCAGAATTTCTCCTGCTTCATATTTATAAAGTTTGAGCTGATTGTAATAAGCTGCAAATATTCCATTGTTTTCATTAAACATATGAAATTTATGTTCTCTTGTGTGAGGAATTGCGAATTGCCGGGTATAATCAAACTCATTGTTTTCTGTAAAATCTGTCCTGTAAAATAAAAGACTGTCGCCTCTGTCAGAAGACTTATATGTAAAAAAAGCAGTATTTTTATCAACTGCCTGAAATTCTCTTTCATAAGCATTGCCTAAGTCATCTAAATACAAAGAATCGGCATATCTTACGAAATAAAGATAATTATTTACATAAACTGCACCCCAGAAGGTCATATCATCAAGAATTTGAGCATTAGCCCAAAATCTGTAGTAGGCATTTATATCTGCAACGTTAATGAATTTATTATTTGTTTTGAATTCATAAGGAAATATTTTTGATTCCTGCTCAAAATAATTAAAGTCATTAATTGTAGTTTCCAAATCTACTTTTATTTCGGCATTGCCTTTGAAATAAGGGAAATACGGAGTAATTAAAAAATCTTCATTTATTTCAAAACTATTGTTGTTACTGATAGTAAAATAATTCCGATTAAAATCCAAATCGTCTGATTTGAAAGTATAATTTATTTTGTCAATCGGAGCAAGTATATTTTGATATTTTACTGTTACTTCATTCTCATATTCTCTGATTACTTCGTCGCTATCATTAAGATAAAATTCTGTCAGTTTCATTCCCGGAAGGCTTGTCATTGTAAGTACATTATATGCATCTACAAGTTTATCATCATTAACAGGCGATTTTTTTGAAGAAGCTTTTATTCTGTATTGAATTTCTTCGGCGGTCAATTCAGGTTCGGCAGATTTTAATAATGCAGCAATGCCTGATACTATAGGAGCTGACATAGAAGTACCGCTTTTTTCAGAATATGAATTATTATCGTCGGTTGAATATACATCTCCGCCGGGAGCATATACATCTACATTTGCACCGAAATTAGTGAAATAAGATCTTTCGTCGTCATCATCATTAGAGCCTACGGTTAGCACTTCAGGATAATCGGCAGGATATTGGTTTTCGGTAAGGTCTCTGCCACTGTTGCCTGCTGATACTACGAGCAGAGTGTTGTTCTCATAAAGAAGTTTAATAATATCATGTTCCACAGCATCATAACTTTCACTTGATCCCCAGCTGCAATTAATTATGTCGGCTCCCATTTCATAGGCATAGAGAAGTGATTCATTGGTCTTATAAACGCCTCTTGAAACTCTCAAATCATCTGTAGCACATTTTACCGGAAGGAGCTTTACTTTGTAACCAATCGAAGCAATACCTGTATCATTATCCGTAACTGCAGAAATAAGCCCTGCTACGTGAGTGCCGTGAGTTACTGCACTTGCACGGGGTATTACATTATTATCCTCTAGATAATTATCAGCTTCGAGTTGTACCTGTGTTCTGTCTCCTACGAAATCCCAGCCCTGATAGTCGTCCACAAATCCATTTCCGTCATTATCAATTCCATCATCGGGAATTTCGGCATAATTAATGAAAAAATTATCTTTCAAATCTTCATGGTACAAATCAAATCCTGAATCTACAACTCCCACAATAATATTTGTATCTCCTTTTGAAATATCAAATGCTTTGAATGCATTTACAGCTTCCAGATAATACTGATTTTCTTCATTGTAATCATTAGGTATGTATTCGTGCAGCTCTCTGTGATAAAGAGGAGAAGCATATTCAATATCATCCCGGCTGTTAAGTTCCAGACACAATTCAATTACGGATATATTTTCTTTAAATTCAACAAGATAAATATTATTCAATTCATTAGCGGATTGAAATTTAACATTATTTTTTGTGAATTTATCAAATGCTTTTTGAATGGATTTTACATTTTTTATACCATTTTCGAGGAGCTTATCTCTAACGGAATACTTGTCTGATTTTGTTTTTATGTATATTTTAGTTTTGCTGAAATTTTCTTCGCTATTCTTCTCAAGAGATTGGATTACTAAGTTTTTGTCAGCAGAAAAAAGATTCAATGAACAAAAAACAAAAAATGTGAGCAAAAATGTATATTTAGTCAAATTCATTCCATCACCAATATTATTATTTTCAAAATTAATAATTTTAAAATTACTCAAATAAATTGAAAATAACAAGAAAAAGAATATTTCGTATTTGGGAAGCATTTGAAAAACCTGACTATTTGAAGTGAAAAAAAATTATGTTCTTTTAAATGAGAATTCATAAGTATAACAAATCCTGCGTAAGATAGTCTTTCTTCTTCAGTTAAAAACCGATGAATTACTAATATTATTCTTTTTTTCCGGCTTCTTACATATTGCAACATCTTTTATTTTATCCAACACTTTAAAGAATTTTATATCAGTATATTTCTCTCTATTCATATAAAGTTCATATTTTTTCCTTCTAAAATTAGTTTAATTTCCTAATATTTCTTAATTTGCAAAACTTAATAGTACATTTTGCTTTTTTTTATTATTGAAAAGAGTAGCAGTTATGAATGAAGAAAAAAGATTCTTAAATGAATTTGAATATCCTACTTATGAGGATTGGAAAGAGGCTGCCATAAAGGCACTGAAGGGCGCCCCCTTTGATAAGAAAATGTTTACAAAAACATACGAAGATATTACATTAGAACCTATTTACACAAAGGAACATACAGAAAATCTGGAATTGTTCAAAAATCAGTATCCCGGATTTTACCCTTACGTAAGAGGCACAAAACCTATCGGTGCAAAAGCAGAACCATGGAAAATATCGCAGAATATCCCATATCCTGCACCTAAGGAACTCAATAAGGCTCTGAAAAATGATTTGGAAAAAGGGCAGACTGCAATTAAAATCACTGCCGATGAAGTGCTTTTTGAATCGAATGATTTTACTTTCAAAGATATTTCCGGCAGGAAAACGCTCATCAGTTCCGTTGAAGATTTTAAAACAATTTTCAAAGATATTGATATTACAAAATATCCTGTATATCTCGATGCCGGCATAGCTACTCCGCAGCTCGCAGGGCTTTTTGCGGCATATTGCAGACAGGAAGAAATCGAACCACAAAAAGTATGCGGTGCATTTGAGTTTGATGTGTTGGGATATCTTGCTGAAAAAGGAAAAATTGAAACTACCGTAGAAGATTACATAAAAGAAATGTATGTTTTTCTGAAAGGATGCAATGCCGTTTTTCCAAATATGAAAACTATAATTATAAAAGGCAATCCTTATCATAACGGTGGCGGTAACGCAGTGCAGGAAATTGCATACATACTTTCTACCGGAGTATTCTATATTAAATCATTGCTTGATAAGGGAATTCATATTAATTCTATTGCCAAAAATATCAAACTATCTGTTTCTACAGGCTCAAATTTCTTTATGGAGATTGCAAAGATTAGAGCATTGAGAGTATTGTGGGCAAAAATTATTAAAGAGTTCGGTGGCAATGAAGAATCGCAAAAAGCATTTATTCACGCTACAACTTCTGAAAGGGAAATGAGTAAATACGACCCTTATGTGAATATGCTAAGAAATACTTCTCAGGCATTTTCAGCAGTAGTAGGCGGATGCGACAGTCTTCACGTTAGTTTTCTGGACCAGGAACATTCTCTGCCTGACAGGTTTACTCGCAGATTATCGCGGAATACTCAGATTATCCTGAATGAAGAAGCACACGTAAATGACAATGTGGATCCCGCCGGCGGTTCATGGTTTGTGGAAACTCTTACTTCACAGGTAGCAGGCAAAGCGTGGGATTTGTTCAAAGAAACTGAAAAAGAAGGCGGAATACTCGAAGCCTTAATTAAAAAAATTCCACAAACTCAAATAAAAGCAAAATATGATGAAAGAATAAAGAATTTATCAGTCAGAAAAGATACAATTCTCGGCACTAATAAATACCCTAATCTGTATGAAAAGAAAATCGAAAGTAAGGTAAAATTTGAAAATGATGATTTTGAAAATTATCTCACTGATTACAAAATGAATATTGTAAGCCGAAACGAGGAATTGCTGAAAGAGCTAAAGAATAACAAACATACTGAATTTTATATTCCTCTGGCAGTAAAGGCTTCAATGAACGGCTCTACGGGATATGATTTGTATCAGGCTTTTCTTAACGGTAAGGAAGGTTTTGAAATAGAAGCTATACCAATGAGAAGAAGTGCGGAAATATTTGAAAATCTGAGAGATAATTCCAATAAATATAAAGAAGAAAATGGAGAATATCCTAAAGTAGATTTGGTATGCTTCGGACTTCTCAAACAGTATAAACCGAGAGCTGATTTTTCTTCTGATTTCTATCAGGTTGGCGGATTTGAATGTAATATTCACGATGGATTTGAAAACGGCAAAGATGCCGCAGACAAAATGCTGAAAACAAATACAAAAGTAATGGTAATATGCTCTACGGATGATATATATGAGAGTGTAGTAGTTGATTTTGCAAAAGAAATAAAATCACATAAATCTGATATACAAATTGTTCTGGCAGGGTATCCGAAAGATAAATTAGATGAATACAAAGCGGCAGGAGTAGATGAATTTATACATATAAGAGCAAATAATTATCAGCTATTGTCTGATTTGCACAATTCAATGAATATTGCTTAAAATAATGAAAATTAATAATAAAATAAACGGAGTTTTAAAATGAAACATCCTGATTTTGCAAATATGCCTTTGGATGAAAAAATAAATGAAACTTCTTTCGATAACTGGAAAGAAAAAGCATCGAAAGAATTTGGAAAGCCACTGGATGAATTGATTTTCAAATCAATGGAAAATATTGATATTGAGCCGGTTTATTCTTTAAATGATATTAAAGAGCTAGAGCATACTAAATACACAGCCGGCGTTCCGCCTTATCTCAGAGGACCTTACGCTACAATGTATGTAGCCCGCCCATGGACTGTCAGACAGTATGCGGGTTTCTCAACGGCTGAAGAGAGTAATGCATTTTACAGAAGAAATATAGCAGCCGGGCAGAAAGGACTTTCAGTAGCATTTGATTTGGCTACACACAGAGGATATGATTCAGACCATCCGCGTGTAGTTGGTGATGTAGGTAAAGCCGGTGTTGCTATAGATTCTATACTTGATATGAATGTATTGTTCGATGGTATTGATTTAAGCAAAATGTCAGTTTCAATGACTATGAATGGTGCCGTTTTACCCGTAATGGCATTTTATATAGTTGCGGCACTTGAGCAGGGAGCCAAATACGAGCAACTTACAGGCACAATACAAAATGATATTCTCAAAGAATATATGGTAAGAAATACATATATTTATCCACCTGAACCTTCAATGAGAATTATTGCTGATATATTCGAATTTACAAGCAAAAAAATGCCTAAATTCAACAGTATTTCTATATCAGGCTATCATATGCAGGAAGCAGGAGCCACAGCAGATATTGAAATGGGTTATACACTTGCAGACGGTTTGGAATACGTAAGAACAGGCATAAAAGCGGGAATTGATATTGATGCATTTGCTCCGAGACTTTCATTCTTCTGGGGTATCGGTATGAACTACTTTATGGAAGTAGCCAAAATGAGAGCCGCAAGAATACTTTGGGCTAAAATCATCAAGCAGTTTAATCCAAAAAATGAAAAATCTCTTGCGTTGAGGACTCACTCACAGACATCAGGATGGTCACTTACAGAGCAAGACCCATATAATAACGTAGTTAGAACCTGTATGGAAGCTATGGGTGCAGCACTTGGGCATACTCAGTCTCTTCACACAAACGCACTCGATGAAGCAATTGCACTTCCTACAGATTTCTCTGCACGTATCGCAAGAAATACACAGATTTATCTTCAGGAAGAGACAGGCATTACTAACGTGGTTGACCCTTGGGGCGGTTCGTATTATGTGGAAACTCTGACTAAAGAGCTAATCGAAAAAGGCTGGGCGCACATTCAGGAAATTGAAGAGCTTGGCGGTATGGCTAAAGCGATTGAATCAGGTATTCCTAAGATGAGAATAGAGGAGGCTGCAGCAAGAAAACAAGCAAGAATTGACTCTCAGACTGAAACTATCGTAGGTATCAATAAATACCGACTGGACAAAGAAGACCCAATCGAAATACTCGATATTGATAACACAATGGTAAGAGAGCAGCAATTAGAAAGATTGAAAAAACTTAAAGCTGAAAGAGATGAAGCCAAAGTGCAGTCAGCTCTTAATGCAATTACAAAAGCTACTGAAACAGGCGAAGGTAATTTGCTTGAGCTTTCAATAAATGCGGCACAGGCAAGAGCTTCACTCGGTGAAATCTCTGATGCAATAGAAAAAGTAACAGGCAGACACAATGCCACTCAGAGAACGATTTCAGGTGTTTACAGTAAAGAATATTCGGGGCAGAATATGATTGAAGACGTAAGAAAATTAACAGATAAATTCGAGCAGGCGGAAGGGCGTCGTCCGAGAATACTCGTTGCTAAAATGGGGCAGGACGGACACGACAGAGGCTCAAAGGTAATATCCACGGCATTTGCAGATTTGGGATTTGACGTGGACGTAGGACCACTATTCCAGACTCCGGAAGAAACAGCTCGTCAGGCAGTAGAAAATGACGTTCATATCGTTGGTGCAAGCTCACTCGCCGCAGGACACAAAACTTTACTTCCTCAACTCGTGGATGAATTGAAAAAGCTCGGCAGGGAAGATATTTTAGTTTGTATTGGCGGAGTAATCCCTCATCAGGACTACGAATATCTCTATCAGCACGGTGCTGCCGAAATATTCGGTCCCGGCACAGTAATCCCCGAAGCCGCCAAAAGGCTTATGGAGGACTTATTTGAGAGAGTGGAAGAGTAATTAATTAATAGAATATCAGATGGACTCCACTTTCAAAGTGGAGTCTATCTATGAAAGTAAGGAATTTTTTATTTTTGCTTATTATAATATGGTAATCTGCCATATTTTTTTTGATAATTAGTTAATAATTGATTCTCATATTCTCTAA
>CAZIXJ010000107.1:0-7949 GCA_964542835.1 uncultured Hyphomicrobiales bacterium | reverse complement strand
TAATTCCTCACAATATGATAATTCCAATGAAACCGATTGGGAATATGACCACGCAGGAGATTATCTGAACATTATTAAATCTGATGATAAAAATTACCGTATTGAAATAAAACCTGAAAATTTCAAAAAATATGGTAATAAAATACAAAGAGTATTAACTAAAGGGAAATGGATTAATTCTCCAATCAATGAGCAATATGCTGAAATACGCGAACTCTTGCCATATGAAAATGTATCTAATCTGGCTCCTTCTTACTATTATCTCGTAAAAAGAGGGAATGATGCAGTGCTGAAAGGTATGACCGAAGAGCAGATACAGGCTCGTGCCGAGGAAGTGTTGGAAATGATTGATAAATACTCTTCTCTTGCTGACAGTCTTACAAATTCAATAGAATCTCCATATCTGAATGATTATGTTCGTTTGATTAATTATGAATTAAAATCAGTAAAAGAAGAAAATGATTTTCAGGAAGCGTTTACAATAATGAATGAAATACAGGAACTGCCATTCTACTTTTATGATTTTCCTGCCAATATTACGTATATGTCGGAATTTAAAAATGATCCCGACGGCAATATGGAACTCATCCAAAAAGTAATTGATAAATCGAAAGACAAGAGAAACAGCAGCCTTATAGAATATAATCTGTATTATACTCTTAGCAGGAACGATATGTACAAAAACAAATACAAAGATATGATAATAGACGGCACTGAAGAAATACTCGCAATGGATAATATTGACGGATGGATAAAACGAAGCGCCCCTAAGCTTGTTCAGAGTTTACAAATAGCAGATCTGGAATATGCTCCTGACTTTACTTTTACGGATGTAAACGGTAAGCAGCACAGTCTGAGCGATTACAAAGGCAAATGGGTTCTTGTGGATTTCTGGGGTACTTGGTGCGGACCTTGCAGAGGAGAAACTCCGCATCTTGTGGAAACATATGAGAAATATAAGAATCAGAATTTTGAAATAATAAGTATTTCCACAGACAGGGCTGTATCTGATGTAACAGAATATATGAAAGAAACAAATATGAACTGGGTAAATACGATAGAACTCGACGGTTATGCCGAAGGAATTGTAGAGAAATACGGCGTAAGCAGCTTCCCTACGCTCCATTTAATTACACCTGACGGAAAATTCGACAGAAGCGTAACAGAGATGGATTTGAGAGGCGATGCTCTTATGGAGACAATAGAAGAAAAATTGAATTCGGAAATATCTTAAACGAATAATCAGGGCATCCGATGTTTCCAAAGAATATCGGATGTCCTTTATTATATTTTTATTTTGCTATTATACTGTCAAGTCTTTCAGAAACAGCATCCCAGTTAATTACTTCAAAGAATGCATTGATATAATCGCCTCTTTTATTTTGGTATTTCAGGTAATATGCATGCTCCCAAACATCAATTACAAGTATAGGAATACTTATCCACTGAGTTAAGTTATGATGCTTTTCTGCCTGAAGAACGGTTAATGAATCGGTATCAGGCTGATATGCAAGTATTCCCCAGCCCGAGCCTTCCACTGATTTGGAAGCATTGAAAAATAGTTTTTTGAAATTATCAAAAGAACCGAATGATTTATTTATTCTTTGCTGTAAAGCATTACTCATTTTGCCCTGATTAGGTCCCATTATATTCCAGAATATTGTATGCAGGAAATGCCCCGAACCATGAAAAGCAAGTTCTCTTTCCCAGTGCTTTATCAATGAGAAATCATCTGAACTGATAGCCTGCTTTACTTTTTCCGTTGCATTATTTAAGCCGTTTACATATCCTTGATGGTGTTTATCATGATGCAGCGTCATTGTTTGTTTGTCAATATAAGGTTCAAGTGCATCATATGCATACGGCAGCGGAGGCAAAATATATTTGCCGCTGCTGTCGGCAATTGTATCGTTTTTATTCGTATTGAATCCGAGATTAGCAGCAAATAGGCTGCTGCCTGCTAATACGCTTCCTAATCCTGCCACTGTTCCGGTTTTTAAAAATTCTCTTTTATTCATAAATAACCTCTATAATTTTAGTCTTTAATAATAAATATATTTGTATCTACTAAACGTATATTTCGAACAAATATTTAAAATAAAATTTTGCCGATAAATGATAATTTAGTATATTAAGAAGTTATTAAATTAATATTATATGAGGTATAAGATGATAAAGCGAATATTAGTACCTTTGGATGTGTCTGAATATTCTAAAAATGCTCTTAATGTAGCTTGCACTATTGCGAAATATCACAAAAGCGAGATTACCGGAGTTACAGTACTGGATATGCCCGGCATCAAGGAATCTCTCGGTACGATTCCTCTCGGTGCTTCATTTTATGCAAGAGAATTAACTGAAGTAAAAATGAAAGAGGCTGAGAAAAGAATAGATAAACTTGTAGAGCATTTTACATCTGTTTGCAATGAGAGGGAAATACCGCATCACGTAAGCAAACTGCAAGGATTGCCAAGCGACAGGATACTGGAAGTTTCCAGATATTATGATTTGCTTTTGCTCGGCAAAAAAACTTTCTTTAATTTTGATTCACAGGATGAACCCGGAGACTCGTTCTCTCGAATTCTTGACCATTCGATAATCCCCGTAATGGCTGTACCAAAAGAGTTCAGTATTGACCATCTGGACCACAGACCTCTAAAAGTAATGATAGCGATGGACGGCTCTTTACCGGCAAGCAAATCAATGCAAATGTTTGCGCATCTCGGTATTGATGAATACTGCGATATTCATATGGTGATGTCTTCCAACGATAAGGAATATGCTGAATTTACACTTAATGAAGCCGAAGCATTTCTTAATTCACACGAATTAAGCAACGTTACTAAAATACATACGAAAAAAAATATCGTAGAGATAATAGAAGAAGATTATCTTGAATGGGCTGATATGTTCGTAATTGGTTTGCATTCCAAACCTGCAATATTGGATTTTTTCACAGGTAACGTTACAAATTTCGTAATTGACAAAAGCAAAAAAGCAATATTTATAGGGCTGTAACAAATTTCTTCGAAAGATGTTATACATATAAGAAGTATTTTTGAATTTATATGAAATTTGATATGAGACGAATTTTACTGCTTTTGATAATTTGCAGCAATATACTATTTGCAAAGCAAATTGAAATCATACTGACTGATAATTCCTATACTTATATAAAACCTGACATGATTGTTCTGGAAGATAAAGAGACAGGTAAAAAATATGTACAATATGATAATATTATAGATTTCGGTTTACTTCTGGGAGTAGATGACGGAGAGAATACTTCTGCCGATAAATTCTACCCGAACCCTTGCACTGATTTTGCAAATTATACTGTAAATATCAACACTGCCGGTAATTATTATTGTGTTTTGTATGATTTGGCGGGTAATATTGTTTTTTCCAAATCACAATTTCTTTCGGAAGGATTAAATCAAATTGATTTAAAAATGCAGGGGCTGGCATCCGGTAAATATTTTTTATCACTGCAAAACGGAGATACTTTCAAATCAGTTTCATTTATAGTTAATTCTCAATCAAATCAGGAGCGTAGTATAGAATTATCTGTTAATACTAAAGTGGAAAGTCCGGTAATAAATCAGGAAAAATCCTATTATGCCAAGATATATGCCAGTGGTTATGAAGTAATTGATACGATTTTGTATTCTGCTGACTACACAAATGGAGAAATATTAGAATTATCCTTAAACAGGAATTATTTACATTTTAATTTTTCAGTCGTTTCAGTTGAATTAAATTTAGAATTGGACAGTTGCAGTTTTTATTTTCAGAAATATAATGAAAAAGACGAGGTAATTGAAACTTATTCGGATAATATTATAAATGAAGAAAATATTTATGAGAAATATTCTGATACAATTGAAAGCCTTTTCCGACTTAAAAGCCCTTATCGAGTAGAATATGACAGCGGAAAATATTTATTGGATTTTGATTTTGCTCTTGACGGCTGGAAAATATATTTTGAAAAAATCAAGTTTTTTATTGAAGATGATAATATGATAATTAATATGAATTATGAAAATGAAATCCTTAATAAATCCTACGATTTTTTCTATATGATAAAAGAGGAAGAGTTCCAGGATAATGGTAATAAAATTAAAAAAACATACAGATACAATATAAATTCAGTTCGTTTCGAAAATAGTTATTTTAAAATAAATTTTATTGTATTGTAATATCTGAACAAATTTTTCAAATATAAGAGATAAAAAAATGAAAAAGATTATTATAATTCTTCTGTTCTCATTATCAATTAGTTTTGCACAAAAGCATAATGCAGGAATTTACTTCGATTATCAGCATCTTTTTATTTATGATAATATGCAGCTTTCAGATGTTTCCGGAGATGTAAACAGCAATCTTTGTGATTGTCTGAACGACCTATCTCTTACGTGGGGATTTCAGGCAGGAATTGACTACTCATACAAAATTAATAATTATATTGATGTAGGTGCAAGAGCAGGCTTTGCTTTTAATAATTCGGAAATCTCGAGCAGCGAGCAAACTTATCCTACTGAAGTAATAGTCAGAGACCCTGAAACTAATGAAATAATTGACAGATATATGTATTATGTCTTAACTGAACAGAGGACTTCACTTGATTTTAATTTAATTACTTTCGAACCTTATGCCCGATTTAACTTTGGCGAGTTGAGTATTATGATAAGCCCGTCGCTTTATACTCTTATGAGTAGTAGTTTTAAAGCTGATTACAGAATTGTAGAAGGAGATGAACAAGCAAAATTTGCAAAAGAAAATCTACCTAAAGGCGCCGTCCTCTCAGATAACGGCAGGGAAATAATATTTTATGATGGCGAAATACCAAATAAAAACACAATACTGCCGGGAATACTGATAGGTGTAAGCACAAATTTGTATTATCAAGATTTCATTTTTTCTCCCGAAATGCAATTCAGATATAATTTTTCTCATCTTTCGAAAGATGATTTCTGGTTAGTACATCATTTTAATTTAGGAATAAAGATAAGCTACGATTTTTCTATTCAGAATTAATTTGATTTAACTTAAAAATCGTATTAAATACTTTTAAAAGACAAACAAGATCGTAATGAGCCATAAGGGCTTTGCATTGTGTATTATGCACTTATAATTGGAACTTGAAATAAATTTCATGAATTATTACTGCAATCAGAATAAAAAAAAAGAGAACTTACCTAATAAGTTCTCTTTTTTTTTGCTGCCTCGTCAGGGTTCGAACCTGAACTCTTCTGATCCAGAGTCAGACGTGTTGCCAATTACACCACGAGGCAGTTGTCATCAAAACGAGATACAAAATTAACAAAAATTTCAAAACAAAACAAATTATTTTTAAAAAAAATAAAAAAAAATCACTTAATTCTGATTTTCTGTCCGGGCATTAATCTTCTCGGATTGAGATGATTATTTTTTTGCTCGATAGAGCTTACAGTAACACCAAATTTTCTTGCTATGGATACAAGAGTATCGTTTTTCTTTACGGTATAATATATCGGAGCTACTTTTACATTATCATCTTTGGCAGAGGCGCTGCCTTTAGATTCAGCTTCAGTTTCTACTTTTATGTTAGTTCCGGTATAGATTGTATTACCTTTAATAGTATTAGGGTTTAGCAATTTCAGAGATCTTTCGGTTACTCCGTGAAGAGCTGCAATAGTAGATAAAGTTTCACCCTTTCTTACTTTATGGATTATAGTTTTGGTTTCGCCTGTATTGTTTGTAGCGAAATTTTTATTTCCGGTTTTAGTGATTTTGAGTACCTGGCCCGGATAAATCCTTGAACTGTTTAAGCTGTTGTCATTTTTAATTAAATTGACTGACACTCCATAGTCATCGGCAATTTTTCCGAGTGTTTCACCGTTTCTTACCGTATGCTTTACTATGTCTGTAGATACTTCGTTAATGCTCGGCGATTTTTCTTTTTCATCGTTATCATCAGATTTTTTCTTGGCTATTATCAGCTTCTGTCCAACAGCAAGATTATCATTATTATAAGACATATTATTAAAATTTCTGAGGTCGGAAATATTAACTCCGTATCTTCTGGATATAGAATAAAGCGACTCACCTTTTTTTACGGTATGTACTACGTCTTCGTTAGGATTTATAGTTACTCTTTCGTTGCTTTTATTATATCTCGAAGGGTCAACAGGTATTTCAAGAAGCTGCCCTACCCTTAAAATCTGTCTGGAGCTTCTCATGTTATTAAGGCTAACAATAGACTGAATAGATACACCGTATCTTGAAGCTATTTTCCCGAGGGTTTCGCCTCTTTTTATAGAATGAGTAACGAAAGGATGTATTTCCTCATATTCTACATTTTTGAATTTTTCTGCAAAATCATCATAAATTCCCTGAGGAATTTTCACGTAATATGGAGATACATCCGGCGGAGTAGCGTTTCTTATCAGCTCTGGATTCAATGCTCTGAATTCTTCTTCGGTAATTCCTGCACATTGGGCAAGTGCTGAAATACTAACCGCAGAATCTACTCTGAATACTTCATATACGTATTCATCTTCATAATTTATGGTGTCAAGATCAAAATCATACGCTTCGGGGTCTTTAGCTACTTTTGCAGTAGCTATATATAAAGGTACGTAGTGGCGTGTTTCTCTCGGCAGATATCTTCTTATTTCCCAATAAGTGGGATTTTGAATTCGTGAGCGTCTGATTGCTCTTTGTACGCAACCCGGACCACAGTTGTAAGCAGCAAGAGATAAGTACCAGTCACCAAATTCACTGTAAAGATCCAGCAGATGGGTCATTGCGGCACGGGTAGCTTTTTCAGGGTCCCTTCTTTCATCCAGCCAGTATGATTCTCCTGCATTCAGTCCGTACATTTTTCCGGTAGAACGAATAAACTGCCACAAACCAACAGCTTTAGCACGGGAAACAATGATGGGGTCGAGAGCACTTTCTATCATAGAAAGATAAATGATGTCTTCGGGTATATTCAAATCTTTTGCAATTCTTTTCATCATCGGAAACCATTTTGTGCTTCTTCCGAGCCATTTTGCAAAAAACTTTCTGCCATATTTATTGGTAACAAATTCAATATTTTTCTGCACATATTTATTATGCTCGAGTGGTATCTGCATAGAGTCGGGTATTACGTTCAGTCCTGCATATTCATCTATTTCAAATGAATCGATACTGTCAGCATTATCAGTTGTGTCAGAAAACACTCCGTCGTCATCAAAATTTTCTACAACAATACTTTTGCGGGCAAAGAGCTGCTCTTTTATAATGAAAAGCGGGGAATCTTCATTAATATATTTTGTATCCGTAAAGAAAAGTTCGTAATCTTCTATAAGTGCCTGAGAAATATCAATGTAATCTTCGTCATGCTCTACTTCGGGATAGCTGGCAAGTATATTCAAATGCTCTACCGCCTGATTAAAATATTCGGCAGATTTTGCACTGTCTCCTTTTTCTATTAAGATAAGCCCCTGAAAATACATTTGCTTGGATTTTTCAATTACTTCTTTTATGTGTCGGTCTCTTGCAGGATTTTTATATCTTCGGTCGTCCAACTCAGAATATTCATCTTTATAGACGTTTTCTGCTCCTTTTTGTATTCTGTAACGTTGTGAATACAAATCATTGCTGCTTACAAAAAATATTGTAACAAGCAGCAATACTGAAAATATATTTGTAAAATATTTTATGCTCATTTAGTCCCCGCAATTCCACAATAAACAAAAATGTAATATAATTGATTAAAATCAATTTACAAAATAAAAAATGTTAAAAAACTTACACACTTTTTATTTTAATACGTTTTTTCAGGATTTTATTTCAAAAAACAAAAAATTTATACACAATCATTTCTAAATTATGCAATTATAATGCCATAATTTTTTATTGCAATCCTTACAAAGATTCAAAATCTAACTGAAAAAACAATTGAAAGACTCAGACCAAGT
>CAZIXJ010000106.1:0-7957 GCA_964542835.1 uncultured Hyphomicrobiales bacterium | reverse complement strand
GCAGGAGGAAACTTAGAATGCTTAACAACTCTCAAGATTTGGCTGACCTGAAAATACCTCCGTCAAACAGGCTTGAGAAATTGAAAGGTTCTGATTATTATAGCATCAGAATAAATGACAAATGGAGAATTATTTTTCTTTGGATTAATAATAATGTACATGAAGTCGAGATTATTGATTATCATTAAAATATCAGAGGAAACAGATGAGAAAATTAAATAATATACATCCCGGTGAAATTCTTCAAAAGGAATTTCTTATTCCTATGAAAATATCAGCATATAAATTATCCAAGGCTACCGAACTGCCTCAAACAAGAATTTCACAAATAGTAAAAGGCAAAAGAAGTATTACTGCTGATACAGCATTGCGATTAGCTTTATTTTTTGGAAATTCTCCAAAATTTTGGCTTGGCCTGCAGAACGATTATGATATAGAGGAACAGCAGAGAAAAAAGAAAGATATTTTAATTAGAATTAGGAATTCATCACGAATTAATAAGGTATTTGACTGAACATTTCCCTGCTCTTAATGGAGCGGGGATTTTTTTTTGTTAATTTTTGAAATAATTTTATTATATTTATGTTACTCTTTATTAAGAGTTCGTAAATAGATGAGTTATAGCCAATTTTAATATTACAATTTATTAATTAAGCAACTATGGATATTCAAGATAAAACTAAAGAAGAAATCATAAAAGAGCTGCAGGACTTACAGGAAGAATATAATTCCTTAAAAATTTTGTATGAAGAGGACATTAATAAAAGAAATCAATCAGAAGAAGCTTTAAGGCAAAGTGAAAGCAAATACCGTTTATTGGCAGAAAATATTTCAGATGTAATATGGACCTTGGATAACGAATATTGTTTCACATATATCAGTCCATCCATATACCAGTTGAGGGGATTAACATCCGACGAGGCCATGCGTGAGTTGATTCAGGATACAATGCCTCCACAATCTCAGGAAATTGTATATAAAGCGATAGCAAAGGGAAAGGAAAATGAGAAAGCAAAGAATTATGTCCCGGTAAAAGTAGAAATTGAACAATATCATAAAGAAGGCTATCTCATATGGGTAGAAATAACCATTCGGGCTATGCTTGACGACCATGGAAAGAAAATTGGTTATGTGGGTATATCTCGAGATATTACGGAAAGCAAACAAACGGAAAAAGCACTGAATGAGAGCCTTAATCTCTTTAATGGTTTGATAAAAAAGATTCCCGTAGGTATTTATATTGTTTGTATCAGAGCAGATATGCAAATGGAGTTTGAGTATGTAAGCGATAGGTGGTGTGAGATTCATCAGGTAAAGCGTGAAGATGCATTAGCTGATATTACCATTGTTCATAAGATGATACACAAAGATGACATCGAAAACTTTTTGAAGCTAAATGAGGAGTCAGCCCGCGATAAGAAAAGCTTTCTTTGGGAGGGGCGCTTTGTATTCGATGGAGCTATACGCTGTTTCCGTATTGAGTCAGTTCCAATTTATTATGATAACGACTGCATAAGATGGTACGGAGTTGTTCAGGATATTACAGGACGCAAGCAGTCGGAATTAGCACTGCGACAGAGTGAACATAATTTCCGTACGCTTGCTGATATGGCTAAAATAATGATTAGTATTGTTTCTGAAAAAAACAGAGAAAAATACCTCTATGTGAATGACGAATGGACGCGTGTACTTGAATACAGCAAAAATGAAGCGCAAGAATTAAAACCCATAGATATTCTATCGCAGGAATCCGGAAAGCAGGTGATGGAATTTGCTGAAAAAAGAATGCGGGGCATTAAGGTACCTACGAATTATGAGATTACAGTAGTTACCAAAAGCGGGAAACTTAAATATTTAGATTTTTCTTCAACAATTATAAACTTTGATAACGAGAAGGCTTTTTTGACCACCGCCCTCGATATTACAGAACGGAAACTACTATTAAAATCATTGAGCGAAAGTGAATCAAATCTGCAAGAACTTAATGCACAGAAAGATAAATTCTTTTCGATTATAGCCCATGATTTAAGAAATCCTATTTCATCAATTAAACATTTGTTAGAACTACTCGCTAACCAATATGATGAACTTGCTATAGATGAACAAAAAGAGTTTATCGGATTACTTTCCGAATCCTCTGATAATCTTTTTAAACTTCTTGATAATCTGTTGATGTGGGCTAGAACACAGGTTGGAAGTGTACAAATAAACAGGGAATTAATCAATATTTACCTGATATCTGATAATAATTTATCTTTAATGAAACTCAATGCTGACAACAAGAAAATTAAATTGATTAATAAAATTCCCGAAAACACCACTGCTTTTGCCGACATGAATATGATTGATACCGTAATGAGAAATTTAATTTCAAATTCATTGAAATTTTCCGATGAAGGTGATACAATTACTGTTGATTCCGAAATTACAGATGATTTTGTAACTGTTAAGATTGCTGATACCGGTATTGGAATGTCTGAAGAAATTCAAAATAAATTATTCAAAATTGATAAACAAATTACATCTGTAGGCACAAAACAGGAAAAAGGAACAGGCTTAGGGCTAATATTATGTAAAGAATTTGTGGAAAAGCACGGTGGGAAAATATGGGCAAAAAGTAAAGAAGGAAAAGGTACTGTAATTTATTTTACACTGCCTAATGAAAACAATTAAAAATGGAATGGTTTAATATTGGCATTTGGATACATTTATATCTGTCAAAATCCTATTTAGTAAGATAACTAATCGTCAGAAATATAGCATATGGCTATAATATACAATGCCTGCATATTTCACCATTTCGCAAAATAGATTTTAATAAAATTCCCCTACTCCTCTTCGCTACGAGTTTTCTTTTGATTATTAATCATAATTTGATTAATTTTGTTTTTACGTTAATTTTTCATTTTAGTGAATTACATCTATGAGTAAAGAAACACGTAAGCAAAGAGGCAAAACAAAAGATGAAGTAGTGTTTCCTTTAGCAGAAACTCTGAATGAATTACCATCCGGATATACAGATTTCATTTCGGATATAAAAAACCAAATAACTAATCAGATTGTCAAATCAAGGCTTAGTGCCAATAAACATATGATTATATTGTATTGGCATATTGGTAAAGCGATTTTGCAAAAACAAGACGAAGAAGGATGGGGTTCAAAAATAATTGACAGGATGTCATATGACTTAAAAGAAGAATTTCCCGATATGAAAGGTTTTTCGCCTCGTAACCTTAAGTATATGAAAAAATTTGCCGAATCATGGAATGATTTTGAAATTATGCAACGCACCGTTGCACTAATTCCATGGAGAAGCAATATTACTCTTCTCGACAAATTAAAAGAACCTGATTTAAGGCTATGGTATGCTGGCAAATTGGGAAAATAAAATCACAAAGAATTTGCCCGATTCATTAAAATCCAGTTTGCCAACAATCGAAGAAATAGAAAGTGAATTATTTGGGAAAGACAAATTATGAAAAAAACATTATTTGTCTGATTCATAGCAGTAATAATAAAGTTCAAAATGAGCCAACCTCACAATCCCGCTTAATAGTTTTAATAAAAATCCCCTGCTCCTCTTAGCAGCGAGTTTTATTTTGCTTATTAAGAATATTTTTGTTATATTTATTTTTTGTAATCAGTATTATTAAGTTGATTAAATTTTATGAGCAGGTCTAAAAAGAAAACTAAAATTCACGGAATAACTACTGCAAAATCGGAAAAAGATGACAAGCAGAAATCTAACAGAAAATTCCGCAGAATTGTAAAACAGAAACTTAAATCAGAAGAAACTGTATTGCCAAAAATACGTGAAGTTTCAAATGTTTGGTGTTTTGAAAAAGATGGTAAAAAATACAATCCTAAAATGACTGAAAAAGAATTACGAAAATAACAAACTACTGAAGAAATCTTTTCAGATTATTTATCAAATGAAAACAGTTAATTAGTTAATTGATAAATTACAATCATAACTGCTCACGAGAGAGCGTATTTCCTTTTTAAATTAAAAATAATTTTATTATTTTGCATTTTTTAATAATTGATAGTTTATAAATAAGTGTATTTATGTATATTTGTTTTCATACTAATTAGTAGTAAATTATGGATCATGTAGTTTATATTGATTACAAGGCAAAAGAGCTTGATAATATTAAAAGCGGAAAAAAAACTAAAATTATTCGTGGTGCAATGGGGCGAAAATTGCCTTATGGACGGGTGAATAAAAATGACACTTTGTATTTTATCGAAAATAAAGGTGACGGGCTTGTAAAAGGCAAAGCTATTGTCGAAAATGTGTTCAATTCTGAAAAATTATCAAAAGAAGAATCAATTGCACTTGTAGAGCATAATCAGGATAAATTGCTATTGGACGCAGGATTAAAAAAGAGATTCTCCGGCAAAAGATACATAGTGTTAATATCAATAAAGGATGTTGAGGAAGTAAAACCATTTAAAATTGATAAATCAGAATATGGAAATATGGACGATTGGCTGCCGGTTGAAAACATTGAAAATGTGCAGGTAATAGAGTAAACTCAATAAAACCGGACAGCTACCAAGAATATGAATAAAAAAACGGTATTTCAGGCGTCCTCGCCTGAAATAAACAGGCGAGGACGGCTGTTTTACCAAAATTATACTGCTAATCTTGTTGGCGTCTTGATATAAGAGTTCTATTCACAATTTTTTTTCAAATATTTTTCTTAAAATTCAGTTAATATATAATTATGTTTATGTATAGATTTATATTTTGAAACAGGTAAAAATGAACGAAGATATTAAAGAAAGAGCGACGAAACTTGTTACTTCCAACAGAAGAGCAGAGCATGACTATTTTATAATGAGGCGATTTGAAGCCGGAATTGAATTAGTCGGGACTGAGGTGAAATCACTGCGAGACGGCAAATGCAGTCTGCAGGAAGCATATGCCGGGTTTAAAACCAATAACTCCAACGAAATTTTTATCTTTAATATGCACATCAATGAATACAGACATGGCAATCAAATGAACCATGACCCCAAAAGGGCAAAGAAACTGCTGCTTAAAGAAAGAGAAATTGCCAAACTGAAAAAAGAAATCCAGGAAAAAGGAAATACAATTATCCCTCTTCAGGTTTATTTTTCCGGTCCTTGGGCGAAAATTGAAATTGGATTGGCAAGAGCAAAGAAAAAATATGATAAAAGAGAATCTACAAAGTCTAAAGAAATAAAAAGAGAACTTAACAGAAAATATAAAGTTTAATGTTTTTGATTTATTTTATTCAATATATGCAAATTTTTGTTGTTTATTTCAATAATAAATTTTAACTTTGTAATAGTTTAGTTATTTCTAATAATATAATTAATAAAATAATTGAATATATTATTACATTTGAAAAATATAAATTAGAAGTAAGTAACTAAAAGATTAGATAAAACTATTTTTTTTACTAAAGTAAGATGCGATATGTTAAGTCAAGCAGTACAGGATTATTTAAAAACGATATACAAATTAGAAGAAGAAGAAAACGGACCCGTAGCTACTACTCATATAGCTAAAGTTCTTGACATTTCAGGCGCTTCCGTAACAGGTATGCTTAAGCGTTTGTCTAAAATGCAGCTTGTAGATTATAATTCCTATAAAGGAGTGAAATTAACTCAGGACGGCAGAAAAATTGCCCTTGAAATTTTAAGGCATCACAGATTGCTTGAAGTATATCTTAAGGAATCTCTGGGCTTTTCTCTTGCAAAGGTTCATGATGAAGCGTGCAGACTTGAGCATTACGTTTCTGATGAATTTGTGGAAAGAATTGATAAAATTCTCGGTAACCCGGAATATAGTCCTTTTGGTAATCCTATCCCTTCAAAAGAAGGAGATATACCTCTTTCTCCGATACAGTGTCTTAACGATGCTGATATTGATGAAGATGTGAAGATTAAAAAAGTCGATGATACTGATAATGAAAAGCTGGAATATCTCGAAACTATCGGACTATTGCCGGGAGTTTCTGTAAAAATACTTGATAAAGCACCTTTTAACGGTCCGCTTACTTTATCATATAATGGTAACAAGAAAATAATTGGAAATGAAATTGCCAGTTGCATTTTCGTTGATAAAATGTAATTATTTTTTCAGGCAATATTATTATAAAAACAGTTCTGTTTAAGATGTGCCACACCAGAAGGTTTGAGGCACATCTTAAATAATGTACATTGCACCGTCAGATGGCTTTCTTTAATATTTTTTATTGCATTATGCCTTACTCTAAAATTCTAAATTTGATTATAATTACGTACTATATTAATCAATTTTATAACAAATAAAAAAAACTTCTTTTCCGGCTTCTAAAAAATTATCAACTATATCTATGATTTATAATAATTTGAATCATTACATCAATAATATAATTATTTTTTTTATTTCTTTATTCGATTATTTATTTTAAATTTGTATTATTGTGAATAATTTTTGGGAAATATGAATACATTGCAACTTGTTTTCAGCAACATTGATTTTATTGAAATCAGCGGTGAAACTGATGCTGTATTTGATAATATCTGTTACAACTCAGCAAAATGTAATGAAAAGTCTATTTTTGTTGCAATGAGAGGATTTTATACCGACGGACATAAATACATAGGTGAAGCACTAAAAAAAGGCGTGAAAGCTGTAATTTGTGAAAAATTTCCCGACAATCATTCTGATTACAGTGAAACAGCTTTTGTAAAAGTAAAAGATTCGAGATTATCGCTTGCTCAGCTTTCAAATGCATGGTATGACTTTCCTTCTTCGAATATGAAAGTAATCGGCATTACGGGAACTAACGGCAAAACTACCATTTCTTTTATTTTAGAATCCATACTCAAAGAGGCAGGCTATAAGACCGGACTAATAGGTACTACAGGGATTTACATAAATAACAGAAAGGTAGAGACTACTCATACAACTCCCGAATCTCTTGAACTTGCACAGATATTTTTTGAAATGAAAAAAGAAAATGTAGAATACGTAGTGATGGAAGTATCATCTCATGCACTTTTTCAGAAAAGAGTACATGGAATTAATTTCGAAGCTGCAGTATTTTCAAATTTATCTCACGAACATCTTGATTTTCATAAATCAATGCATAATTATGCAACTGCAAAAAAAATGCTTTTTGATTCACTGGACCAGGAAGCAATTGCACTTGTCAATGCAGATAGTGATTATGCTGATTTTATGATAAAGGACTGCGATGCGCCAAAATATAAAGTATCACAGCAAATAGAGACAGATTTTTCGGTATCTTCCGTTATTCTCGGTATGAACAAAAGCACTTATGATATACTTTGGAACAGAAATAATGATGAGATAACTATAAACATACAGACTACTCTTCCCGGCAAATTCAACATTGAAAATATATCTCTTGCAGTATCCGCTTCACTTTTACTTGGTATTGATCCCGCCGTAATAGAAAGAGCAGTTTATAAAAGCAAAGGTGCTCCCGGCAGAATGCATAAAAAAATACTAAAAAACGGCGCTATGGGCATAATTGATTTTGCTCATACTCCGGATGCTCTGGAAAAGGTATTATTCGCCTTAAAAGCAATTTTGAATGAACAGGAATATAAAGACAATAAATTGATATGCGTATTCGGATGCGGTGGTGACAGAGATACTGCAAAAAGACCCGAAATGGGAAGGATTTCATCGGAAATTGCTGATATTTCAATTATTACCGATGATAATCCCAGAACTGAAAATCCTACAGATATAATCAACGATATTATTGGAGGAATAGCTTCAAACAAGAGAGAAAAAATACAGGTAATCAGTGGAAGAAAAAAAGCAATAGAATATGCATACAAAATCAGTAATAATAACGACGTTATCATTATTGCAGGAAAAGGACACGAAACATATCAGATAATCGGTGAACAAAAGTATCACTTCGATGATATGGAAGAATTGGTAAATGTGCAAAATGAAACT
>CAZIXJ010000105.1:0-7962 GCA_964542835.1 uncultured Hyphomicrobiales bacterium | reverse complement strand
GTCTTAAAAGAAAGAGTTTTTCGACTTTTTACACAGTCTCTCCGATTTGGGAATCACATTGCGAAACCTGTGCTGTACTTCGGCTCTGCTCAGTAACCGCTTAGAAGTATCGGAGTTTCGCAATGAGAAAACATATAGTTCTTATGAAATATGTTATACGATTGAAAGCAACTTGGTATGAGATACTTCTTGCAGGCGGTCAAAACGGAGGATTTATTGACATTGGGAATAATATTATTCTTTCTCAATATGCAAAACAGAATTTTTAAGGATGCTCTAATTTTAAAATGTGAAGTGAAACTGACAAAAAAAATTAATAAAATACTGATTTTTCTTTTGCATTTTATTTTTTTTACTTATATTTGCTGTCTATAATTAAACAAATAATTGTATTTTATTGATTTATTGTTATTTATCAAATTTTTTAGGTGCGAATAATGGCAAACGGTGAAAATCTTCAAAGCCAAGAACAGAATTTAAACAATGAAACTTCCAATGAAGAAGTAATTAATAACCAAAATCCTCAGGACAGCAGTGCGGAAAAGCCCGCTGAAAAACCTGAATCATCACAGGCTGAATCATCTCAGACTGATGCTTCTCCGGAGAGCACGGAAGCAGAAAATACTGCTCCGCATCCCGAAGAAGAAAAATCTGAACAAGAAGAACCCAAATCTGAAAAAGATGAAGCCCCTGAAGCTCCTGCAGAAAGTAAATCTGACGAAGCTACACAGGAAAATTCCGATGAAGAAGCCACATCTGATAAAGCTGATACTGAATCTGCCGAAAAAACAGATGATGAAAAGCCTGCAGAAAAGGCAAAAGAAGATGATAATAAAGAAAAATTTGATGAATTATTCAATACATTGAAGCAAAAGAAAGAAAATAATGAAACAATAAAAGTAAAAGTTCTGAAAAAAATCCGCGGTGGATTGCGGGTTTTGCATAATGATATGCCAATTTTTCTTCCTGCATCTCACTTTGCAATTAAAAGATCTGCCAAAGATCAGGATGTAAATGCTGTGGTAGGCAAAGAAATTGATGTTCATATTCACGAACTTTCCGAAGAAGAAGAAACAGGAAGAAAAACTGTAATCGTTACCAGAAAAAAACTTCTGAAAGATGAATTCTGGAATAATATTAATGTTGGCGATGAAGTAAGCGGAGTAGTATCAAGTATTGCTCCTTTTGGTGTATTTCTGGATATTGGTGGTTTTGAAGGTTTGATTCACGTGTCGAGGCTTTCTCAGTCTCACATTGACCACCCTAAATCTGTTTGCAAAAAAGGCGATAAAATGACTGCCGTAGTAGTGGACGTGAACAGAGAAAAAGAACGTATTGCTCTCAGCAGACAGGAGTACGAAGATTCTCCGTGGAAAAATATTGATGAAGAATTTCCAAAAGGTACAGTTGTAAAAGGAAAAGTAAAAAGGCTTACTGATTTTGGTGCTTATGTAGAGCTTAAAGAAGGAGTAGATGGTCTTCTTCGTACTAATGAAATATCATGGACTGAGAGAATTAGAAAGCCTGGGGATGTATTAAATCCCGGCGATGAAATTGAAGTACAGGTAATCAGTTCTAATCCTGCAAAACGTACTGCTGCTCTCAGCTATAAAAGAACAAAACCAAACCCGTGGAATGAACTTAAAGATAAATTTAAAATTGGTACCGAACTCAAAGGGAAAATCAAGCAAATTGTTTCTCAGGGAGCAGTGGTTACGATAGAAGAGAATATCGACGGATTTTTACCGAAAAGTAAAATCCTTAATCTTGATAAAGGTAAAAAAATTCCTTATAACGTAGATGAAGAAATTGATATAAAGATTGCTGACCTCGTACCGGAAAATGAATCACTGATTTTTGCTCCGGTTTATGATGAAGAAGAAATTAAAGAACATAAGAAAAGACAAGCCACTCAGCAAAGCCAGCCGAGAAGAAGACAAAGCGGTGGCGGAAATCAGGGCAGAACCAGACAGGTGGAAGCCAATGATGATGATAACGCTTTTACATTTATGGATTTATTGTCTGATCAGGAAAAATCTGATTTGTCAAAAATTAATAAATAATTGAGTGGAAATATATTAAAATTCGTAAAAACCCCGGTTATTTCTTTAATCGGGGTTTTTTCTTAATTTCATCGCAATATTGTAAGAAAACCTGCCATAGCTAATCCAATAGTCCATTCTTCCAAGTAAGTTAAATGGAGTATTAATTATATCTGTTACTTTTCTGCTGAAAAATATATTTAAAAAGAAATCAATATTCAGAGCCAATACTTCAAAGAAGAGACCGGATTTGTATATCCGTTCTACTTTGTATTTACCTCTGAAAGATGAGCGGTTAAGCATATTGTAATAGTCGCTTTCAGAATAGTGGAAATGCTTATCGAGATGAGCCGGATTTCCTTCTTCATCTGATTTTATACCTTTTATTTTTCTTACTGCTTTAAATAATGATTTATATAGAAAAGGCAAATATTTCCTTACATTATGTCCGTAATTGTAAGGGTCGATAAATGCAAAGATACCTTTGTGAGGGGTAGAAATTATAATTTTACCTCCTGGCTTAAGTATTCTGTACATTTCAGATAAAGTCCGTATCTTGTCTTCTGTATGCTCAAGTACGTCGTTCATTATGATTACATCGAAGAATTCATCATCAAATTTTGTATCTTCAAGCATTGAGTATGAAAAATTAATGTGTGGGTATCTGCTTTGGGCTACTTTAAGGCTGTCTTCATCTACGTCTATTCCATATGTTTCGTTAGCTTTATTAGAAAAGAATCTTGTACCATAGCCGTAAGAACATCCTGCATCGAGAAGTCTTAAATTATTGTCGCCCATCCAGTCATAAGAGAGTTTAAGTCTCGTAGTAAGCGGATTTTCAGGATAATTTATTTCAATGTATTTTTCATCTGTCATCTTAATCAAATAATCTCCTGAAAAAATTGATTGTATTCTTTTTGAATTTTGATATTACTTCACCTTTTTTATTAATGTAAACCTGTTCACCGTCTTTCCATGCTAATGCTAACTCTCCGTTGAAAGATCTTATATAATCAAACTTAGGTTTTATTATAATTTCTCCGTTAAGATTTTTATATCCCCAGTATCTGCCATCTCTGTATCCGATCATTCCGCTTTGGGCATTATAGCAGGCTATCATATCAGGTTTTATTTGCAACTCTCCGTCAGTGTTGATAAATCCGTATTTATCCTGAATTTTTACTTTTGCCAAACCCTCAGAAAAGGTATGAGCCTTTTTATAAGTCTCATTATTAAGATACGTAGCGTCTGTTTTGATATATCTGAAACGCTCATTTTTATATACCAAAGCAGCTCCATCTGAAAATTTCCACGCCAATTCAAATTCAGGCTTTATTTCAAATATATCATTTTTATTAATGTATCCCCATTTTCCGTCTTTTTTTACCGGAGCAAGTCCGTTTGCGAATTGTCCTGCATCATCATATTTAATTGGTATTATTTCTTTTCCGTTTTTATCAATATAACCATATTTCCTGTTTTGTCTTACAAGAGCAAGCCCTTCGGAAAAAATATCTGCAAAATCATATTTCGCCGGTATTATTACATCAAATTCATCATTTATAAATCCATATTTTCTGTTAATAACGGTACCGAATTCTTTTTCTTTAAATTCAAATATTGCTATATCGTTTATAAAATTAAAAACTAATGTATCGCCAAAATCTTTTTGTGTATTTTCTGAAATGTTTATTACCGAATACGTTGTATATGTATTCAAAAAAATAAACCAAAACCAGTGCTTATGTTCAGCGGTTATGAATTGTTCATTATAATAAGCATAATTTGGCAATATATACTCTTTAAATTTTATATTGCCAAAATGAAAATAGGACTTGATGAATTCAGTATCATAATCTTTATCAAATTCAGTATTGATTGTGTTGTAATTACCTTCGGGAGAGACTGCAATTTCTCCGTTCGCATCCATATAGCATACTTTTCCATTAAGTATCAGAGGATATAAATCATCTGCCACGGCAAATGAAATTGTAACTAAAAATACTATTATTATATGCTTCATATTATTATCTCATATATTTTAATACATTGCAAAAACAATTTCATAATTTATTCTGACGATTATAATATATAATAAATTCTTTAAGAGAATAAAAATGATAATCGGGGTTTATATTATTTTCATTATTAATGAAAATTGTATTTATCCCTGCTTTTCTACCTGCAAATACGTCTGTCGCGCTGTCTCCAATTATGAAAGTATGCTCGGGCGACGAATTAAAATATGCCAGTGCTTCTTCTATCATACCGGGATTTGGTTTTCTTCTGTAATCATTATCTTTTTCAAGTGAAGGACAGAAATAAATTTTATCGAATTTGTATCCTGTTTTTCTGTATAATTCTTGCTGCATATAATTATGAATATCCGACAAATCTTTTTCAGTCATAATACATTTACCGATTCCCTGCTGATTTGTAATTACGGCAGTTTTGTATCCTGCTTCATTGATTATTCTGAAAAGATGGAAAAAATCAGGATGAAAGCTGAATTCCGATATATTTTTCACATAAGTGCCGAGCGGGCGGACATTTATGATACCGTCTCTGTCGAAGAGAAATAGTTTATTTGGAGATGACTTCATCAATAATTCCGTCTATCTGTTTGTAAACCGCATCCCATGAATGAGTATCTTCAATAAGTTTTCTGGCATTCTTTGAAAGTTTGTCTCGTAAAGTTGCATCATTCAAAAGTGTAATGGAGTGCCTCGCCAGTTCTTTGTCATTATTTCCAAGCATTACTTCCGACATATGTTTTCCGTGAATACCCTGATTACCCGATGGAGTGGTAACTACGGGGCATCCTGTAGCCATAGCTTCAAGCACCTTATTCTGAATACCCGAACCGCTGTAATGCGGATGAATAAATGCTGCTGCTTTTTGCAGATAAGGCATCAGGTCCGGTACATCAGGGTGGAGAGTAATTACTTTTCCGTCCATTTGCTTTAAATAATCCGGAGGGTAAGCTCCTACTACATTTAGCTTAATATCAGGAATTGCTTTTTTTATTTCCGGTAGAATATTATTAATTACTCTTTCCAGGCTGAGCTGATTGGCAAGTACATCAAGTCTGCCTCCAAAAATAATATCCTTCCTGTGAGAATTATCATTAGGTGCATTTAATCTCTCAATATCCACACCATTTGTTATTATTCTGTATTTATCGGACTTTTTGTTTGCCATTGCACCTTCAATATCTTCGCGGGAAACAAATGATACTATATTGAATTTATCAGTAATTGCAGGCTCATAGTAAAAATCTTTTTTGAATTCAATAGTTCTTACAATTTTCTGAAAAAGTCCCTTGCTTTCTTTTGCAGACCTGCCATAATATAATGTTCGGCAGTCATCCTGAATAAGAATTTTTTTATGTGGATAATTTAAAATATATTCAGAAGTTTTCTGCATAAATGAAATTATCAAATCAATATTATTTTCTTTAATTACTCTGTCAGTCTCTTTCTGAAATTTTCGGCTGTAATAATAAGTAACTTCAAGCGGTAATTTGGTAATCATTTTTGCAGTACCGGAAATAAACTGATATTTTGGATTGAAAGGAATTACCCGAACATCAGCACCGAGTTTCGAAATTTCATTAATATCATCGGCAGTAGTTTTCCTGCCTTCGTTAAATGAAATAACTGTAACGTTATGATTTTCAGCAAGATGCTTTATCACATAGTATGGCTTTAGTTTATCACCTCCTACGAGAGGATAGGGAAATCTTGCTACCAGAAATAAAATGTTTAGTTTATTGTAAGACAATTATCTACCTGCATAACTTATTAAAAACTTCCAAAAATTCAAATATTAACTTTTACATCAAAAAATTTTGCAAATTATATAAAATCAAAAAATTATGCAAAAAATTAATCAAGATAACTGAATCTTTCTTTTTTTGAATATAATTTTGGATATTCAAAGAATAAGAGTTTTCCGTTAATATCAACCAAATCACTCCATTTATCCGTATCAAACTCAATAGACACAGTGCCGCAGGTAGGCACATTATCGAAAAACTCACCGCTAAAATATGAACTTAAAGAAGTAATATCAGGATTATGGCCAAAAAACATTACGTTATTCAGAGCATTATCAAGATTCTTTACAACGTTTATAATATGTCTTTTCCCAAAATTGTAAATCCCTTCATCTATCAGGATGACTTCTTTTTTCATTTTGAAAGCTGAAGCATATTCAATTGCAGTAGTATGAGCTCTTACCGCAGGACTGGAAAAAATCATATCGGGTTTTTCTAATTTTTCTGAAATTATATTACCCATAAAAGGTGCATCTGCCAATCCTCTTTTATTAAGAGGTCTTTCCATATCGCTCCAGTCGGGATTATCCCAGCTTGATTTGGCATGCCTTACAAGTGTTAAGATTTTCATATACAAAGTAAGATAAAATTCACAAAATTTAAACAAAAATAAAATGCAATTTACAATATTTTTTCTAAATAAGTAAATCATTTGAAAAATCAATTATATATTTTTGAAAAATCAATTTTTTACATATGCGTTTATTAAATTTTATAATACTAATTGAAAGGTAATCTATGTTTTCACTTGAACTAAATGATATTCAGGAGCAGATAAAAGACGCTGCCGCGAGATTTGCAGAAGAAAGAATAGCTCCTACTGCTATTGAGAGAGATATTAATGCGGAATTTCCACGTGAAATAATGAATGAAATGGGTGAGCTTGGCTTTCTCGGTATGCTCGTAGATCCTGAATGGGATGGCTCGGGACTTGATGCCATTAGCTACGTGCTTGCTATGGAGGAGTTCTCAAAAGCTGATGGAAGTGTTGGTATTATCACCTCCGTGCAAAATTCTCTTGTAAACTGGATACTGGAAACATATGGCACAAACGGGCAAAAAGAAAAATATCTGAAGCCACTCGCACAAGGGAAATATATCGGTTCTTATTCACTGAGCGAACCCGAAGCCGGCTCTGATGCAAGGCATTTACGCACAATAGCAAAAAAAGAAGGGGATAAATGGATTTTAAACGGTACAAAAAACTGGATTTCATCAGGCAGTAATGCCGATTTGTTTATTGTTTTTGCCCAGACAAATCCTGAATTGCTCCACAGAGGAATTGCAGCATTTGTAATACCGGCAGGACTTCCCGGAATGAATGTAGGAAAAAAAGAAGATAAAATGGGGATGAGGTCCAGCGATACGGTAGAGCTGGGACTAAATAACGTAGAGTTGTCAGATGATAATCTGATAAGTGAGGTAGGCCAGGGCTTTTATATTGCAATGAAAGGGCTAAACGGCGGCAGAATAGGAATAGCTGCTCAGGCGGTAGGAATTGCTCAGGGTGCATTGGAAAGGAGTATTAAGTATTCAGCAGAAAGAAAATCAATGGGTAAATACCTTCACGAACATCAGCTAATACAATCCAAACTAGCACAAATGTCTATGAAAATTGATGCTGCCAGAATGCTCGTACTGAAAGCCGCATATCTCAGAGATGAGGGCAAAGACCATATTCTTGCGTCATCTCATGCAAAGCTTTTTGCATCAACTATCGCAAATGAAGTAACTAAGGAAGCTGTACAGATACATGGCGGATATGGCTATACGAGGGAATATGAAGTAGAAAGGCTATACAGAGATGCAAAAGTGACTGAAATTTATGAAGGTACTTCTGAAATACAGCAAATTGTAATAGCAAGGGAATTGATAAAAAAACTGTAAGCTGTTATTGGGAATTCAAATCTGAAAAGTTTTGTTTTGATAAGAAAATAAGAGTATGAGGTTAAAGTAATAATATAAAAAGACTTACATCTTAAGAGGCTGTGTAAAAAGATGAATTATACACTAAAGTTACTATGAATGAACTGAAGAGTCCTGTATTAATGCGACTATCCGAATTCTTCAGTCGTTTCGCTC
>CAZIXJ010000104.1:0-7977 GCA_964542835.1 uncultured Hyphomicrobiales bacterium | reverse complement strand
TGGACAAAAACACTAAACCTCTTCAGCAGAGTATTGTAATCCTTTTTATAAATTGCTCGTATGAGAGCAACTTAGTATAAGATGTCCACATTTGTTAAAGAAGGTGTCTTGTCCGCTGATAGCAGGTTATGACTGAGGATTTGTTTTCAATTTTTAACAATCTTCTTTATTTGATTAATGTCTTTTTAAGGATTTTCTAAATATCTTTTCATTATAATACGTTTTTATACGTTACTGTTATTTTAATAAACCGGAAGTAAATAAATGGATATAGCAAGTTCGCCTGCAGCATTAGTGATATTCCTTATTACAATAGGATGGAGCCTTTATCTGATGTATGGAAAGAAAAATATCAACGTTGGGAATCTCGTTCTCAATCCTTACTCAGTAGTACATTACAAGAAATATCATCAGATAATATCAAGTGGATTTATTCACATTGAGCTTTTTCATCTGCTTTTTAATATGTTTACGTTTTTCTTCTTTGCTTTTCCTCTGGAAAGGATGGTAGGCTCTTTTAATTTTATAATCATATATTTTGCGAGTATGATTTTGGCAGATATTCCTTCTATTATCAAGCATAAGGATAATCCCGATTATAATTCTCTCGGAGCATCGGGAGCCATTTCAGGAGTTTTATTCAGCTTTATTCTGTTTCAGCCTTTTTCGGGTATTATGATATTTCCAATACCGATTCCTATTCCGGCTGTAATATTCGGAGTGCTTTATTTGATATATTGTCAGGTAGCACTGAAAAAACTTAATAACAGAATTAATCACGATGCCCATTTCTGGGGTGCAATAGCAGGAATTATTGCTACTATAATTCTAATACCGGGTATTATTTCTCATTTTTTAAGTAAAATATTTTAATAATTAATAAAAATAAATTTCTATGAATCAGGAAGAATTAAAAAAGCAATTTCAATTAAGAGACCGTTCCGTAAGAGTAATTTCCAAAGACGGGCATTTCAGGGCTGTAGCCGTGAAAAATACTACTACCGTAAAAACTGCTCAAAAGAATCACAATCTTGATTATCTATCATCGCTTTTGCTTGCAAGACTTATGTCTGCCGCATCAATGATGTCTTCATTTCTCAAAGGTGAGGAAAGGATAATACTGGAAATGCAGGGCAACGGTCCTCTGAAAAAAGTTTATGCAGAAGCTTTGCAGCTCGGAGAAAACCGGGGCTTCGTAGAGTATGCGAGCGATGTAAAGAATCGCCCTCCGGTTACTGATATTAAAGATGCTGTTGGTCTGGGGCTTCTGACTGTTACCAAAATATATTATAACAAAGGAGAGCCTGTAACAGGAGTTGTGCCTTTGCAGGGGGGAGACGTATCTTCCGATATAGCTTATTATTATTCTCAGTCCGAGCAGATACCCACAGCGGTAATTCTTGATGTGGATTATGATGATAATAAGATTATTACCGAATCAGGAGGGCTTATGGTACAGGCTATGCCGGGTTCTGATAAAAAGGAAATTGATAAACTGTATGAAGAAATGCTAAAAATAAAGCATTTAACGAAATATTTCAAAGAAGAAATGAACCCAAAGCAAATGATGGGTGAAATTCTTCCATTTGAATTCAAGCTAATGAACAGCACTCAGGTGGATTATTTCTGCAGATGTTCCAAAGATGCATTTATTGATAAACTGATTACATTAAATACAGATGAGATAGTAGGCATGCAAAAAGACGGACATAATGAAATAGTATGCCGATACTGCAATACTCATTATCATCTGGATGAAAATGACTTTGCAAAAATAATTGAAGAAATTCAGGCTAAGAAAAACTAATGCGAGTACTTCATATTACTACATCCGATAAGGGTGGTGCAGGCAAAGCATGCATCCGCCTCCATAATGAATTGCTAAAAATGAACGTGGAATCAAAAGTGCTTGCTCTGGATTTGTTCAATTCAGACCAAAAAGAAGTATTTCCGTTTTTTTCAGGTAATTCAAAATTTGATAAAGCAGTTGCACTGCTGCGAAGGCACTTAAAGCCTGCGTTAAATTCATTTAAATTAAAGGGAAAAGTCTCTTCTTATGAAATATTTTCTTTTCCTGATTCCTATATAGATATTACGAAACACAGGCTTTTCGGATGGGCAGATATTATTCATTTGCATTTCGTTACTGAATTTGTGAATTATGATACGTTTTTCAGAAAAAATGATAAACCCTTAGTATTTACTCTGCATGATATGAATCCTTTTACCGGAGGCTGCCATTATTCCGCAGAATGTATTAAATTTCGCAATGATTGCAAATCGTGCCCCCAGTTAAAAGGAACGAAAAATCCTGATATGGCATTCAAATATCAAAAAATTAAAAAAAGAGCATTGGCAAAATCCGGGAAAACCGTAGTAGTATCCCCATCCGAATGGATAAAAGTAAATGCCGAATCATCAGTAATACTAAAAAATGCAAAGCATACAAAAATTCATCACGGACTCGAACTGAATAAATTCAAACCGAGAGATATGAAGCATTCGAGAGATTTATTTGATATTCCTGAAAATGCAAACGTTTTGCTATACATCGCCGAAGACTTTTCCAGAGAAAACAAAGGAATTGATTCTCTTATTAATTCACTTAAGTGCATTGACGATGATTTTATATTTTTTACCGTCGGAAAAGGAAAAAAATTAAACATAGAAGGAATAAACCACAAACACCTCGGATTTATTACTGATGAACTTCTTCTTACTCAGATATACTCTCTTGCCGATATTACCGTAGTGCCTTCGATATACGAATCATTTTCTCTTACTACTCTTGAGTCGCTTGCCTGCGGTACTCCCGTTGTTGCTTATAACAACACAGGACCTCAGGAAATAATAAAGCACAAAGAGACGGGATACACTGCCGGAGTAGGAGATATTAATGAACTTGCAAAAGGAATAAACATGCTTCTTCAGGATAAAAAAGAGCTTAATGAAATTTCACACAATGCCAGAACAGACGTGGAAAAGAGATTTGACGCATCTAACAGAGCGAGAGATTATTATGATATATACAGCAGTTTACTTTGAACCTGCAATCTTTAGGAGCATTCCTTTAAAAATAAAATGATGAAACGGCAATACCGAATACCAGTAAATCCTTCCGAATATTCCAAGCGGACGGAATGTAGCAGTCTGATGAAGGATGTTTTCATCATCAATATTGAATTCCAGCCACGCTTCTCCGGGCAGTTTCATTTCTGCATAAAGCAGCAGTCTTCTGTCTTCTTTGCTGGCATAAAGCACCCTCCAGAAATCAAGGGCATCGCCTGTATGTATATCATTCGGATTAGTCCTGCCACGTCTTAAGCCTACTCCTCCGAATATTTTATCCATATATCCACGAATTTTCCAGAGGATATTCCACTGATACCAGCCGTGGACTCCTCCTATTCCCCAGATTTTTTCTACTGCATGGTCGGGGTCTTTCACTTTTATTTGTCTTATATCTTTGAATGTGCCGTATGTAGGCACAGCTACATAATGAGAAATTGATTCATTAAGGAGACTGCTGGAATATGAATCTTTCCAACTCGACATTACAAGATTTTGCTCTATTTTTTTAAATGCTTTATCTATAGCTTCCCGGTATGTAATAGGTTTAATACCAAGCATTTTTTCAAGTCTTTTATCTTTGCATACTACTTCAGTCTTCATACTTGATGCAAGATTAACTGCAAGTTTGAATGAAACAGATGTAATGAAATAGAGCCAGTAAGAAGATAATCTCGGTGAGAGAAAAGGTATGGTAATAATATATCTTTTGAGCTTTCGTTCATTTGCATACTGTTGGAGCATCTCCTTGTAAGTGAGTACCTCCGGTCCGCCAATATCGAATATATCATTATATGTTTTTTCATTTCCCATTACTTCATACAGATGAGCTATTACATCTCTGATAGCTATGGGCTGGGATTTTGTATGCAGCCATTTCGGAGCAACCATTAATGGAAGCTTTTCTACCAAATCGCGAATCATTTCAAAAGAAGCACTTCCCGAACCTACAATAATGCCTGCCCTAAGTACAGTAAGAGAATATTTTGATGAAAGCAGTCTTGTTTCTACAGCATTTCTTGATTGAATATGTTTGGAGAGTTTTTTATCATTTGCTATTCCACTAAGATAAATTACCTGCTTTACATTGGTTTTTTCCATTATATTTTTGAAATTGAGAGCAGTCTTTTCTTCAAGGAAATCAAATTTCTTGGTAGTGCTGCTCATAGAATGAATCAGATAATAAGCGAACTCAATATCACGGGGTATTGCGTCTGAATTATCAGGATTAAGAAAATCAATTTCTACGATAGTTACTTTTTCGCAGTACTCTTTAGATATCAGTAGCCTTCGCCTGTCTCTTACGGCACATATTACGTCATGCCCCCTATCTACGAGCACCTGCAGAAGTCGCTTTCCTACATATCCTGTAGCGCCTGTAAGTAATATTTTCATCTTATTCCATAATAGTATAAATTTAATATAAAAACGTTTAATTACAAGTTATATTAAAAATATTATTAGAATATACTAAAATATTTTTCGGAATGATTATTTTTTATTTCAGATTACTATCAAAGATGGAAACAGGTTGCCTGATATAAAATAATTTCCTTGTTATAATTGGACTAATATAATCATTAAATATCAAATGAGCACTTGAATAAATCCTCCTTGTTTTCCCCTTTTTTAAAGGAGGTGGCTTGCCGAAAGGCAAGTCGGAGGATTAATTTTCATCAATTTTTTAAAACTTTGCAAAATTATTATCTTTTTTTAAAATTAATCCGTAACAAGAGCAAGGTCAACTGCTCTTTTTTCGATATTGGCTTTTATTATTTTTACTTTGAGCTTAGTGCCGAGAGAGAATATTTTTTTCTTTCTTTTTCCGATAAGCCTGTAATTCTTTTCATCAAATATATAGTAATCGTCCACCAAATCTTTGATATGCAAAAGCCCTTCTCCATGCAACTTATCAAGCGTTACGAACAGTCCGAAACTTGTAACACCAGAAACAATACCCTCTAATACTTCACCGATATTATTTGTAGCCATAAGAGCATGAGTGAGTTTGGAAGATGCCCTTTCGGCTTCCATTGAGTTTCTTTCAGTATTGCTGCAGTGATTACTGACAGATTTTGTGAACTGATTCAGATATTTAAGTCTGTCTTTTTGAACGTTATTTTTTTCATATTCTTTAAGTAATCTGTGAACTGCCAGATCGGGATACCTTCTTATGGGAGAAGTAAAATGGGAATAATGAGTAAACCCGAGTCCGTAATGTCCGATATTATCATGCGAATATACAGCTTTTTGCATAGACCGTATAAGCACCTGATGTACGATGCTTTTTTCAGGCTTGTCTTCAAATCTGCTCATCAAATCATTCATCTGCTTTGATGATACGTTTGACGATTTTATCCGTTGCCCGAAATTACTTATGAATCTGAGAGCTTCTCTGATTTTTTCCTTATCGGGTTTTTCGTGAATTCTGTACATAAATGGCGTTTTGATATAAAATTTATATTTATCCGCCTGCCGTGCTACCGACTGATTGGCGGCAAGCATAGCTTCTTCTACGAGAGCAGTTGCCGGAGTAGTCTTTTTTAGCATTGCATCAGTAGGCATTCCTTTATCATCGAGAATATACTTTACTTCCGTTGTGTCAAATTCTATTCCGCCTTTTTCAAACCTTCTGCTTCTCAGCAACCGGGAAAGTTTATAAAGTGATAGTATAAGCTCTGAATTATCTCCTTTTTCGGTCTCGATTATTTCCTGTACTTCTTCATATGTATATCTTCTTTTGCTTTTGATAATTACTTCATTTATGGAATGATTTATTATATCTCCTTTAGGATTTATTTCCATAAATACTGAAAAAGCAAATCTCGGCTCGTTTGGATTAAGAGAGCAAACGTTATTTGACAGTTGTTCAGGAAGCATAGGTATCACTCTGTCCACAAGATACGTGCTGTTACCTCTTATTCTTGCCTCTGTATCCAGCTCGGAATTTTCCTCTACATAATGGCTTACATCAGCAATGTGAACTCCTAGATGATAGTTGCCGTTATCCAGTATATCAAGAGAGAGTGCATCGTCGAAATCTCTGGCATCAAACGGGTCAATTGTGATAATTAGTTTGTCTCTGAGATCTAGCCTGCCTTCGTAAGGTCTGTCTTCCGGTATGGAGTATTTTTCAGCTTCTTTAATTACTTCAGGCGGGAAATTGTCTTTTATGTTAAATTCTTCTACTATTGCAGAAAATTCAGCTTTAATATCTCCTTCTTCACCTAATATTTCTTCTACTATAGCTTCAGGATTTTTCTTGGAATCAACCCATTTAAGAAATGATGCAGTTACTTTATTCCCCGGTTTCGCACCATTGAGGGATTTTTCAGGGATTAGAAAATCAACGTAATATCTGCTGTCTTCCGGCACAAGAAAATAAAAATTACCGTCATATTCTACTTTACCGGCAATTTTTCTTTCGGGTCTTTCAGTGATTCTTACTACTTCGCCTCTTGCCTTTCGGTTACGTTTAAGGGCGAGAAGCTGCACCATTACTTCATCTCCGTCGAGAGCAGTATTCAGGTTGTTCCTTTTTACTGTAACTTTCGGAAAGTCAGGGTCGTCAGTTTCCACTATGCCCTTTCCATAACGAATAGTAATTTTACCTTGCAGCAAACCTGAAGAATTTTCATTTTTTAGAGTGAATTTTCTGCCTGATAATTTTATAATTAGATTATTCTGTACCATTTCATTAAGCAGATTTTTTAATTCCTGATATTCTTCAGATTGAGATTTGATATTCAAATGTTTAGATAAATCAAGCAATTTTTGAGGAGTTTGATTTTCTCTCAAAAACTTAATTATGTTTTCTGTTATAATATTTTTATTTTTCATAAATTTTAAAAAAGAGTTACAGTGTTAGACTTATTAAGTGATTGTTCGAGTGCATTATTGGCATTTTTAATCAAATCGGTCAAATTCTGATTTTTTGATACCTGAGCGATTCCGGTGCTTATAGTAACGGAAAATCTTTTTGAATTAATTTCAATAATCGAATTGGCAATTTGATTTCTAACCTTTTCAGCCCAGAATTGCGATTTTGAAGAATCTTTTTCAATAAGTAATACTCCGATAGTCTCACCGTCGAGCCTGCCAAATACGTCATAGGGTTTCAGGTGCTGTTCGGTTTTTTTAATTACAAATCCCTTAATCTGATCTAATTTATCAGGATGCTGCTCGTATGAATCGTATTTATCTACTTTAATAAGAGCAAGCGAAATTTTATAATTAAAGTCATTTGCCCGGATTATTTCTTCCATTAATCTGTGGCGGAATGCATTTGGGCTGTGAAGCCCGTTAGAGTGGTCAATTATATTGGCTGTATTAATAAATTCAGCCATGTTTAGTTTTTCTATTGTAAGAGCAGCATACTCCGATATTTTTATCAGGGCATTTATATCGCTTTCATTCAGATATTTGTTGTCATAATACTCTGCAAATAAGGCTCCGAAATTATTCTTTTGCGTTCTGATTGGAATTGATACAAAAAATCCTTTGTCAAATTTTGTCTCATTTTTGTGAATTCTTATTTGTGATGAAGAAGTAAGTTTTTGATAAACAGGCTCATATGCGGTAAGAGTATTTGATATAAGGCTTGAATTAATATCTGCTGCGGCTCCGAGCTCATTATTTTTATTTTCATTTAGAGCAATTATATTCCAGAGATTTTTACTTTCATTGTATCCGCAAATACCAATTTTATCGAAATTATAGACTTTAGCAGTAGATTTTATAATCGCATCAATAATGCTGTCTTCAGATTCTGAACGATTCTGAACCAGGTTATTAAATGCATCTATTGCGTCCAGAGTATTTATTTTCTGATATAAAGTATATTTTTCGTTGTAATTGGATACGAATGCAGAGCATAAATTTTTAAAATCTCCAAGCAAATTAATTATT
>CAZIXJ010000103.1:0-7988 GCA_964542835.1 uncultured Hyphomicrobiales bacterium | reverse complement strand
CCTCCTCCGTCCTTCGGACACCTCCTCTGTTTACATCCCGATTAATCGGGGCAAGGAGGACAAGAAAATTCAAACTGCCATGAAGGAGGATATATTGCTCAATGCGTAAGTTTTAAGATTTTTTTTAAAGTATAGCAGACTTTTTAAGGAGAATCTAATATAAAGGCAAAGAAGAATACTGTAATTTCAATGCTTTTATAATTTCACAATCTACATTTCAACTGATTTGAACTTTTTAAAGATAGTCTATTATAATATTTGCGTATATTCGTTAATAATTATTTGTGGAATTTATAATATAATAATGCATAAAATACAAATATTACCGGAATTTATAGCAAATCAGATAGCTGCCGGAGAAGTAGTGCAGCGACCTTCATCTGTAATAAAAGAACTTGTGGAAAACTCCATAGATGCAGGAGCGGATTCTATTGCCGTAATCGTAAAAGGTGCCGGGAAAAAACTGATGCACATTATTGATAATGGCTCCGGTATGTCTGAACAAGATATAAGACTATCGGTAAAACGGCACGCAACAAGTAAAATAATAAGTCAGGAAGACCTGGAAAACATCCTTACTTTTGGTTTCAGAGGCGAAGCACTTGCTTCCATAGCATCTGTAGCTCATCTTGAAATAAGGTCCAGGCAGCACGATTCTGATATTGGAATGCAGCTTATTGCCGAACCAAATAACGAACCTGTAATAAGTCCCGTAAGCATTGAAAAAGGCACTCAGGTAATAGTAAAAAATCTCTTTTATAACGTACCGGCAAGAAGAAAGTTTCTAAAAACAAATCTGACTGAATTTCGGCATATTTCAGATACAATGATAAAATTTGCACTCAGTAATCCAAACCTGAGATTTACTTTTTATGATGATGATACTCTCGTATTCGACGTCTATCCTTCTGATTTGAAAACAAGGATTAATGAAGTGCTTGGGAGGCATACCATAGATTCAATGATGCAAATTGATTCTGCTTCTTCAGCTTTTGGGGATGAATTAAAAATTTCAGGATTTGTCGGGCAGCCTCACCTTGCTCAAAAAACTAAATCCGGGCAGTATATTTTTCTTAATAAAAGACCAATTATGAGCAGAAGCCTTAGCCATGCTGTATTTTCTGCATTTGAGCAGTTGCTCGATAAAAATCAGCAACCTTCTTTTATTCTCAATATTGAAATTGATCCTGCACAGATAGACGTAAACGTTCATCCGCAAAAAAATGAAGTAAAATTTGAAGATGAGAGATTTGTTTATAATCTAATAAAAAAATCCGTAAAAGAAACTCTGAAACGAAACAGCCTGATAGCATCAGTAGATTTGGAGCTTGATGATTCACAGACTCCGGTAGATAGTTTCAGACCTTCCGGAGAAAATGCCGATTCCGATTTAATGATTGTAAATAAGATGACCGGTGAAATAATTGAGAGAAATAATTATACAAGCAAAAGAGATACTTCCGATTTTGACCTTTTTTCAGGCGATAACAGACCGCAGAGCAAACATACAGAAAGAAGAAATGATGATGTTTCTGCATTTGATGAACTTTTCGGCATAAATCCGCAAGATAAGAAAGAAGAACCTTTTATCTATCAAAAAAGAGAAAACTTCATCCAAATACATAACAAATACATTGTTTATGAATCCGATGAAGGAATGATAATAATTGACCAGCACAATGCACACGAAAGAATTTTATATGAAAGAGCTCTGAAGGCTATGAATGAAGAGTTCAAATACGCACAGAATATGCTTTTCCCTGCACAGATTGAACTTAACAGCTCTCACTCAGCTATGATAAAAGAGCTTGAAGAAGATTTGAAAAAGCTCGGATATGATTTTAATTTTGTAACAAAAACAAAAATTGAGATGGTAGCCGTGCCTAAAGATGTATCTTCAGGAGAAGAAAAAGATTCCATAATCGAAATAATCGAACAATATCAGGAATATAATCAAATACGCCGGACAGACAAACGCGATAATATAGCTGCATCCTATAGTTGCAAATCTGCAATAAAAACGGGTAAAAAACTTTCTCATGAAGAAATGAAAAATCTAAAAGACGATTTATTCAAATGTTCTCTTCCTTATGTTTGTCCTCACGGAAGACCTGTAATTCTCGAATTTAAAATTAACGAACTGGATAAAAAGTTCGGAAGAGCAAAAGACCTTCGTTTTAAGTAATTTTTTTATTTTTTTATTACCCCATCTACACTACATTCTAAGCAATACAGAACAAATATTTCAAAAAAAATGAAAAAAAAATGTGACAAAATCGATTTTCAGTTGTCTTATAGGTATAGGGAATTGACAAATTTGAAAAAAGTTTTGCAAATATGAATTGATTATGAAAAAAGATGCTTCTGAATATAATGAATCTGAATTGATACGACTGATTTCCGGCACAAGAAAAGAGTCGGCTTTTGCTATGAAAGAAGTATATTCGCGATTTTCTGAAAATTTGTACAGATTTATTATAGGAATTTTGAATAATGATCAATTTGCAGAAGACATCTTACAAAATACTTTCGTAAAATGTTATGAAAGCATAAGGCAGGGAAATAAGGTAAAAAAATTGAGGTCATTTCTTTACAGAATTGCACGTAACTTATGTATCAATGATAATAAACTGAAAGAGGGCAATAATATTCAGTTCGATGAGATGAGATATAAAGATGAAAGCAACATTGAAGATATTGACAAAGAACTAATGATAGATAATCTTAACAGGGCTCTTGAAAAATTACCTCTTGAATTCAGAGAAGTAATTGTAATGAAAGATTTTCTGAACTATAAATATCACGAAATTGCTGATATTCTCGGTACTAATCTTAATGTAGTGAGAATCAGAATCTACAGAGCAAAACAAATGCTCAGAGAGCATATGGAAATTTTTAACAATGAAATAAAAAATTACAATATATAGGTGTTCATTATGTTGGAAACTAATAATTTATCAGCCTCAGAATTGCTAACGGCATTTATTGACGGAGAACTTGACTCCTCCGACACTCAAATGCTGTTTTATCAGCTCGCAAATGATCCTGAGCTGCAAAGCGAAATGCAGGATTTGATTACTATGCGTAATACTTTTAGTAATGCTTACAGGCAAACGCCACCTCCTGATTTGCAAAGCAAAATACTTAAAAGTACCGTTTATAAAAACGGAATTGCCGGAAGACTTGCTTTTCTGGCTGCCATTTTAAGTAATAATTACATAAGAATACCTGCATCCGTTGCAGCTCTTATTCTCATCGGCTTATTCTCCTTTTGGTTAGTGGATAATGAAAAAGATTCTGAGGCTGAATTTATGAATGCTACTACTGCTGAATTTTCCGGATTATCAATTTCTGATAATCAATCTGAAAATATTTCAGAAGTAAATTCCGAGATTAATCAGATTGACAATGACAGCGAGAATCAGGCTAAAGTTAATTCTATCAATAATTCTGATAAGAATTCAACTGCCGCTTCACCGGAACCGGGTTCATCTGCGAATTACTCTTCTGCCGATGAATTATATACCGAAACATCTTATAACAGCAATACTGCGGATGGTTTTAAAGGCATAGATATGGCTTCTGCTTTTTTGCAGAATGCAATCCCACCACAGAGAAATGTAAACAGAAAAGACTATATAAATTTTTACAGCCTGAAAACCGGGGTTAATAAATTTCTTGAAAAAGTATCGTTTTCTTTGAGCAAACAATCTTTGCTCAGTTCGCCAAATCCAAAAATCAGTACATACGAAGACCCCGCTCTAAATGATTTTTCATTTAACCTGAATTATCATATTAATAAAAATCACATTCTGAGCGCAGAAATCGGCAGAGAATATTTCCCTATGGTTTTCAGTGGTACTGAATTATCGGGAATAAGAGAAATTGAATACGAATACCCGCTTGCATATAATGCTATTTGGGGAGGAATCGGCTATACTTATAATTTTACATCCGATAACTATTCGGGTAATTTTACTCCTTATACAGGAATTACTATTGGAGGAACATCTCTCGGACCTGTAACTAAATTATCGCTTGGAGCGAATTATTTCATAAATGATAATATTGGATTTTTTGCCGGTCTGAAATATGGCGCCCTATTTTACTCCCATCAGAATAATATGTTTGTTACCAGTAAATACGGTTTGGATTACGGATTAATTATCAAATTATAATGCATAAAATATTTTACATATTGCTTATTTTATTATTTGCGTGTGAATCTCCTTTTGACGTGCCTGCTCGCGAAGGAGAAAAAAAAGTAATTAAAGACCCCTATCTCAATAATCCGGTACTAAAAATCATTCCCGACTCTCTGGATTTCGGCTATGTACTGCCTTCTGAAAAAAACTTAATGAATTTCAGGGTAATTAATATCTCCGGTGAAAACTATCTGATAAAATTATGCAAGTTTTATAATGAATTGTTTATTTGTAAAAATGAAGAATTAACTCTCGCTCCACACAAAACTTCTCAGGATACAGCTACTTTTACTGTTGTTTTTATGCAAAATGAATCAGGATTGTATATTGACTCTATGATAATTGACAATATGTACAGACCCGTTCTGTATGCTAGTGCAAAAGTTCCGTTTGTTTATGCTGAAGATATGGATTTCGGTAAAGTAAGCGTAAATGAAATATCAGGAAAAATCATAAAGATAAGGAATAATTCAACTGATTCTGTTACACTGACTTCAATTTATTTAGAAAATAATCAACTATTCAGATTTTCACAAAAACCTGAATTACCTTTAAAAATTGCACCCAAAAGCTCTTCAGATATACTTCTCAGATTTTCATCCGATAAAAAAGGCGAATTTTCCGATAAACTTATATTTGAAATTGAGGAAAATTTACTAATAAAAAACAATGCCAATTTGGAAGCTGCTGTAAATTAATACAAAAACGCAAACAAGATTAGCAGTATATTGGGGTTAAAACAGTTGTCTTCGCCTTTTCATTTCAGTCGAGAACGCCTGAAATACTTTTTTTTTAATCATATTTTTGGCAACGGTTTGGTATAAAAAGTAGAATATTTCACTTAATTCAAATGGTCATTTTTTGACTCCCGAAACAAAAAGAACCTTCTTATTAGAAACATCAGGAAGTATTTTTTAACAATTTTTACTCCTTTCATTTGTTAATATTGTTAGATTTAAATAATTAAATATAAGAGTGAAAATTATGATTAAGACTGCACTTGTAGGATATGGCTCTATGGGAAGAGAGATAGAAGCTCTTGCAGCTGATAACGGGCTTGAGATAACAGAAAAATTTGACATTGATAATCCGCTAAAAGAAGATAAGGATTACAACTTCGATGTAGCAATAGAATTTACAAATCCTGATTCAGTACTTTCTAATATTGAAATACTTGCTAAAAATAATATCAATACCGTAACAGGTACTACGGGCTGGTATCACAAACTTGATGAGATGAAAACCCTCGTTAATCAATACGAAATCGGTTTAGTCTGGGGTTCCAATTTCTCGGTTGGTATGCAGATGTTTTTTCAGATAATAAAGTTAGCTTCCGAGCTTGGTGATAATTTTGAAGAATATGATATTATGCTTCACGAGCTACATCATAAACGCAAAAAAGACAGCCCGAGCGGTACGGCTGAAACTCTCGCTGAAATAATTTTACGCGAAATAAAGCGAAAAAAATCAAAAAATACCGAAACAGCCCATAATGCAATAAACCCCGACGAACTTCACGTTACATCTACAAGAGGCGGTGAAATATTCGGCACTCATACTGTTTATCTGGATTCACTTGCAGATACTATTGAGCTTACTCACAGAGCAAGAAACAGAAAAGGCTTTGCTCTCGGTGCAATTAAGGCTGCAAGGTTCGTACATGAGAAAAAAGGAATATATAATTTCACGGAAATATTTAAGAATTTGTAACCTTTAATAATTTTTTTCCAAATAAAAAAATCTTTTTGTAACATTTTTTCAAATTAATTGTTATATGAGCAGGATGAAGAAAAAATTAGAAGAATATAGTGACAGCGAACTGTTTTACATGCTATGCGATGATAAAAAAACTGCTGAAATAGCTTTTTCTGAATTGTATGCAAGACATTCTTCTATGATTTATGCTTATATCCTAAGGTTCATTGGCAATAAAGATGAAGCACAGGATGTGTTTCAGGAAGCGATGATAAGATTTCATCAGAGCGCCAGCAAAGACAGAGATATGACCAACGTTCCCGGATTTATGATGACTATTGCAAGAAATCTCTGTGTGAACGCTAAGAGAAACAATGTTACATCAGTTTCATTTGAAGATTATATGGCGTTCCATGATGATGACAGAAAAAGTCAGGAAAAAGATGAACAGCTCGAACTCATTAAAATGGCTTTAGACCTGCTTCCTGATGAATACAAAGAGACTTTTATTCTCAGAGAATATCAAGGATATTCTTACAAAGATATTGCCGAGCTTACAGGCGAATCTCTGACTAACGTAAAAGTCCGAATTCATCGTGCCAGAAATAAGATAAGGGAAATTTTAAAACCTTATCTGAAAGAAATTAACAAATTTGAAAATAATTAATATATATGTATAGAGTTTTATTATGAAAGATTTTAGCGAACATTCCAACTCCGAACTCATATCGCTGCTGATGGACGGTCAGCTGGATAAAGAGCAGGAACAAACGCTGTATCAAAATATCAGCGGCAATCCTGATATGCAGGAAGAACTTCAGGAGCTGATTTCTATCAGAAGTTCCGTGAAAAATGATTCCGAAGCATACAATCCGCCTGCCGAACTTACAGATAAGGTATTTGCAGGGCTTGGATATTCTGCACCGTTCGGAACTGCCGCAAAAACTGCAACTACTGCTGCCGGAATATTCAGTGCTGCATTCTTTAAAAAAGCATTACCTTATGTAGCAGTTGTAATCGCAGGAGTTTCTTTAGTATTATTTAACCGGTTCGGAATTGATAATTCCGCTGACAATGAAAGCACTGCCTCTACTTCAGCAAGCCTGATTGCCGGTACAGACAGAAGTGCAGACTTCACAGCCGAATCCGCCAATTCATTAGCTGCAGATAATTCAGAGAATAATAACGATGCTATGATTTCAGAAAATATGCAAAATTCATTGACTGAAACCGGCTCACAATCAAGTAGTTCATCTGAAAATGATGGTTTAATGCAGAATAATTCAGAAAATAATTATTCCATAGATTCAGATAATTTAATAAGTCAAATTAATTATAAAGATATAGATAATTCCGGTCCGGCAACAAATGAATTTATTCCGCAAAGAGACAGAAACAACAATTCTTTCGATATGCTCAGATATTCTGACAATGATAATTTTGATTCATACTGGTATGCTCAGGCAATTGGAATATTTGCAGGTTCAATGGCACAGAGTAATTTACCTACACAATCCGGTGCTTTATGGTCTAATATAAACTTCGGGATTTTCCGTCAGTTGAATAATGATTTAAGTCTCGGTATTCAGTTTGGTATGGAGCCTTATAACATCTACGAAACGGATAACAATGATATACCTTATCTGAACAGTAAAGAAGTATTCTGGGTAACAGCCGCAGGAAGATATGATATGAATTTTGCCTCACTTTATTCGGTAACTCCATATGTATCACTAGCAGCCGGCGGCTCAACAGTTGGATTTATGTCCAGAGGAATGGCGGGATTTTCATATAAATTCCAAAATATACCTTTAAGCATTAATGCAGGATATGAAGCAAGTATGATAAATTATTCAGTTTATAAAGATTATACTTCTACAAAAAATGGTTTTGTAGCAGGCTTTAGCGTAAGATTTTAATATTTTCATAACTTAATTTCTATACTTCACTTCCCCAAAGCCACAGAAATGTGGCTTTTTTTTATTTCCGGGAGTATGGACTATTACTAATTCTAAAAACTGACTTCTCATACCAAGTTGCTATCATACGAGCAATTTATAAAAGGATTACAATACTCTGCTGAAGAGG
>CAZIXJ010000102.1:0-8010 GCA_964542835.1 uncultured Hyphomicrobiales bacterium | reverse complement strand
TATTTGATGCTTTTGAACTCAACTCAGTATAAATATTATTAATCTCCAAACAAACTGTATAAATCGAAAATATGAAAATTGAAACAAAAATGGATAATATTATATTTATTAAAACAAACAAATTGATTTGCATGATAAAATTTCTATGATTCTTCAGTTTCTTACTATTAGTTGATATTTAATAATATTGCTTGATATAGAAAATATTAAATTTCTTTATGGATTAATTGCATATCCATATTCCTCTTTAATTTCAGCGGTTATAAAACATCAACACATAATTACAGAATCGGAATAGTTGCAAATAAATAAATATTTCTAAAAAATAATTACATATTTTTATGAAATTTCTTTTGTGTTTTTTGAATATTTTTTTAACTATTCTGAGGTTAATATGATGCACGGACCTGCAGCCGAATTAGGAAAAGATAATTCTATTCCTAAAAAGACGCGACTTGGAGTAAAACTCTTTTTTGTTTACTTTTTTATTTATTTCGGATTTGTATTTATTGGTACTTTCTATCCCGAAGTATTGGGCAGAGAAGTATTCAGTGGTCAGAATCTCGCCATAGTTTACGGAATGGGGCTAATAATTTTGGCTGCCGTAATGGGATTGATTTATAATTTCATCTGTACAAGATATGAAGACACATTGAATAAGGAGGGAGAGTAACATGATTTATGATGTTTCGATTTTCGCTATTGTTATCTTTGTTTTGTTTGTTCTGGCAGTTCTTGGATTATCATTTTATTTCGCCAGAAAATCAAAATCAGCGAGCGGCTATTATGCTGCAGGAGGAAATATTCACTGGGCAGTAAACGGTATTGCTTTTGCAGGTGATTATTTATCGGCTGCATCCTTTTTGGGAATATGCGGTATGATTGCTTTTTTCGGATATGACGGATTTCTCTATTCCATCGGATATCTCGCAGGATGGGTAGTAGCACTCTTTATTGTAGCCGAACCGCTAAAAAGAATGGGTAAATTTACATTCACGGATGCTCTTGATTTCAGGTTTAATTCTCCTGCCATCAAACTTACAGCTGCAATTAGTACTCTTGTAGTATCAATTTTTTATCTTATACCTCAAATGGTAGGTGCCGGAGTGCTGATAACTCCACTTTTGGGATTTCCACATTGGGTCGGTGTGGTGATTGTAGGTTCTGTAGTAGTATTCATAGTAGCTACTGCCGGTATGACTTCAACAACTTATGTTCAGTTTATAAAAGGAGGACTGCTTATAATTTTCTCTACCGTAATTACTGTTTATGTTTTAAATAACGGATTGAATCTCAATCCTAATAATGACTTTGTTTCATATAAATCTATCGGAGCCGAGCTGGATAATGGAAAAGTAATATCTGTTGCCGATGAAAAATATGATTTAAAAGGTCAGGTAGTTCAAAATGGAGAAACTTTTGTATTGCTCCAATCAAATAATATTCCGTCATGGTGGAAGCTGGAAGAACAAAACGGTGAATTTGTACTTGAAGAAGCTCTTTCAGTGATTAATAAGCCTGACGGAACTACATTATATAACGGAGCTCCAAAAGAAGCGAGAAAATTTCATCAGGTGGGACATTTGAACAAAATCATCGTAGATGGAGAAGAAGTAGAAAGTACAGGTCCGTTAGGTCCGTTTGAGTTTATCCAGATTCTGGAGGAATCTGAGATAATTCGGTTTACAAAAAAATATCTTTCATACGGTGGAGATGATATTGTAATTTATCATCAGGAATTGACTCAGGGCAAAGAAATTATGAAGCCGGGATTGTTTTATAAATTGGATGGAGATAATTCATTCTGGGCGAGACTCGATTTTATTTCATTAATGCTTGCATTGTTTTTGGGAACTTCAGCATTACCTCATATTCTGATAAGATATTATACAGTTCCGAGCCAGAAAGCTGCAAGAAAATCTACAATCGTTGCAATACTTGCAATTGGGTTCTTTTATATTTTAACAATGTATCTTGGATTAGGTGCTATGGTAAATGGTACTCTCGATCCTGAGAATTCCAATATGGCAGCACCGCTTTTATCTAAAATATTTGGAATATGGCTGTTTTCAGTGATATCGGCAATAGCATTTGCTACCATTCTGGGAACGGTTAGCGGTCTGATTGTTGCCTCATCGGGTGCAGTAGCTCATGACCTGCTTGATAAGTATTTCCAGATAAAGATGACTGACAAAGGAAAAGTAACTGCCGGCAGAATATCAGCAGTAGCAGTTGGTGTACTGGCGATTATTCTCGGAATAATATTCCAGAAGCAAAACGTCAGTTTCCTTGTAGGGCTTGCTTTTGCCATAGCTGCATCGGCAAATTTACCGGCGATTGTAATGTTACTGTTCTGGAAAAAAACCACATCGATTGGGATAGCATCTGCGATTGTAGTAGGTATGTTGTCCGCATTGGTAATTATTCTGCTGTCTCCTACTATGTATGAGATTTATGGGTTAAAGCCTTCCGAAGCTATAATACCGCTAAAAAATCCCGGAATTATTTCCATACCTCTGGGTTTTTTAACTCTGATTGTTGTTTCATTATTTACGAAAAAGTTTAGAAGTACTCACGATTAAATTTTTGTATGAAAATTGGAATTATAACAGATATTCACGAAGATGCAGAACGTCTGACAGAAGCAATAAGCAGGCTTGAGAGCAAAGGCTGTGATATGCTTGCCTGCCTTGGTGATATATCAGGTTACGACAACAGATTTTACAGTTATGATTACAGTAGAAATCTGGATTATTGTATAGATGTGATTAAAGTGAATTGCCGGGTAATAATTCCCGGCAATCACGATTTGTTTCACTTAAAGAGACTTCCCGAGTATAATACTATTTTTGATTTCCCGGATAACTGGTATCAGTTGGACTTTAAAGACAGAGAGAAACTAAGCAAAGGCAGATTATGGCTTTACGCAAATGATTCGCCTTTGAAGAACATTGAAAAATTTGAAGATTTTCTTCTTAACAAACCCGATTCGGTAATTTTTGAATCCGAAGAAATGAAAATCCTGTTTTCTCATTCCATATCTCCTGATATTTCAGGTGTTTTAAGAAAAAAGCCATACAAAATAAAGCATTTTAGAGAGCATTTTGATTTGATTAAAAAAAATCAGTGCAATATCGGAATTTCAGGGCATCTGCATCCTAATGGGTTACTTAAATTAAATGTCAGGAAAGTGCTTACACCGAAATTTTCAAAATTGGAGACTGACGAAGAAATCAATCATTTTATATGCCCGTGCATAGCTAACGGAATGCAGGATAACGGATATACAATTTTAGATACAACAAACAAAACTATTGAATCGTATCCTTTAAGAACACCAAGTATCAATAATTTTATGTTATGAAAAAGCTCAGTAATATAAACAGAAAGAAATTTTTCCTGAATATAGTAATCCCTACTTTGCTTACTCAGGCTTTGTTCGTTATTTTAATATTTGCATTAATCATTCCCAATTTCAGACATAATTTAATAGAAGCCAAAAAAGAGATGATTATGGAAATCATCAACACAAGTATATGCATAGCAGATAATTATTACTTGAAGGCGGAAGATGGCGATATTACTTTTGAAGAAGCAAAACTGAGAGCTGCTGATGCTATAAAAAGTATCAGATACGGCACTGCAAATAAGGACTACGTATGGATTACAGATGAAGCTCCCAATATGATAATGCATCCTTACAGGAAAGATTTAATCGGTAAAAATCTTGAAATTTTTACTGATGAAAAAGGCAATAGAATGTTTCTTGAAATGGTACAAAAAGCTGAAAAATATGGCGAAGGATACGTAGATTATATGTGGCAATGGATGGATGATTCCACAAAAATAGTACCCAAAATTTCTTACATTAAAGAATATCCCCGCTGGAACTGGATATTCGGTACAGGTGTGTATATTGAGGATGTAAGGAGCAGTATAAGAAACGTAATAAATTCTCTTATTGCCACATCATTCGGAATTTTTATTATTACATCATTTTTAATGGTATTAATTGTAAGAAGAAACCTGAAAGTGGAAAGGCAAAGAACTACTGCTGAGGAAAGCCTGAAAGAATCCAATGAAAAATATAAGGCTCTCGTAGAAGCTTCAAGAGATGGCACTATGATGTTTATTGATAAAAAGTGCATTTTCCGAAATAAAAAAATTGACGATATTATTGATTGTAATGAATCGGATAATCTTACTCCCGCACTTGAAAATATTATTTCAGATAAATCCGGTGAAGATACTGAGCGAATCAGGAATTTCTTTATGAGTTCAGAGGAAACACTAAGGCTTGAAACCAGAATAATAAGTAAAAATAATTCGATTATCAACGTATTAATCGCTTTTTCCAAAATATATTTTTCCGGCTCAAACGGTATTATTGTTATTATTAAAGATTTGACGCCTGACCCCGAATCTCCTGCAATAAACCTAATAATTAGTGATATTATGACTAATATATCAAGGGATTTGAATATCGGGATATTCAGAGCTACACCCGGAAAAAAAGGCAGCTTAACGGAGGTAAACCAAAAGTTTATTGACATATTGAAATATGATTCGCAGAATGCTGTTAATAAATTGAATATATTTAATTTATTCGATGATACATTCGAAAGAAGAAAATTTATTTCTTATCTGAATGCAAACGGTTTCATTAATGATTTTGAATGTAAAATCAGAAAAGGTGATGGAAGCGTTGCCGTATTAAATGTAAATGCTGTAGTAGTAGAAGATGAGAATAAGGAAACAGTTTATATTGACGGCTTTATTACTGATTATACTTTTAAGCATAAATTTGATGAAGATAAAAATTATTTGCTCACTGAATTTATAAATCAATCTTCACTATGGGATATACCGCTATCCGAACTCAAAACAAGTGAAACAATTTCCTGCTCTTCCGGTAGCACAATTAAGCAGGCAATAGAATTAATGGATTTTCATTCTACTAATGAGTTGATTTCAGAATCTAATGACATTAAATTCATTATTTCAAAAGATAAATTTGCCAATCTGCTGCAAAAATACGGCAATATCTTAGATAAAAAGGTAATTGTATGTACTGAAATTCCTGATATTGTAATAAATGAGAATTTATCGGTAATTGAATGTCTTTTTAGTATGATTAAGTATAACAAAGATTATTTGATTTACTATTTTAATAATAGTAGCAAGATAATAAGAATTTACGATATATTGAGATTACTTGAAAGCAATACTGCTTTGCTTAAGAAAAAACTTTCCGATGCCGGCAGCTTTGATGAAATTATCAGATTACACGATTTACTGCCATTATATATCAAGTATTTTGTAAGTGCCGGAACTGATATTAAAATCATTACGGGAACAATTACCGAAGTAAGTGATAAAATCTCAGAGTTGATAATACCAATGGCTATTAGCCAGGCAGGAGTACCTCCCTGCAGGTTTGCATTTATTGCTTTGGGGAGCGAAGGAAGAGCAGAACAGGGACTGGCTACAGATCAGGATAATGCAATAATTTATGAAGATATTAAAAATAGCGACCATAAAGACTATTTTTTAAATCTGGCAAATATTATTAATTATTTATTAAATACTGCGGGATATAAACTTTGCGAAGGCGAAATAATGGCAAATAATCCTAAATGGAACCAACCGTTATCAGTATGGAAAAAATATTTCAGAAAATGGATTACAGTTCCCGAACCTCAGAATTTGATAGATTCAGCAATATTTTTCGATTTTAGAATAATATATGGTGATGAACACTTTGTAGAAGATTTAAGAAGTTATATAAATGAGCTTATTAAACAAAATCCTGTTTTTATTAAACAAACAGCAATACTCACAGTAAATTACAAATTACCTCTTGGAATGTTCGGAAAAATTCAAACCGAAATAAACAAAGAAAAGCATGAGAGCTTTAATTTAAAAAATGCTATCCGGTTAATTGTAAATACTGTAAGGCTATATGCCATGGATTACTCAATAAATGAAACTAATACCCTGAAAAGGCTGGAACTACTTGCAGCGAATAAGAATATTGACGGCAGTTTTTATCGGGAAATTCGTTATTGCTTTGAATTTCTGATGGGGCTGCAACTGAAATACCAGTCTGAAAATTTCTCAGACGGATTGTCAGTGGGAAATTATCTGGATTTATCAATACTTACTGAAGCTGAACTGAATAATTTAAAAAATGTGCTTGGGAGCATTACTACATTCCAGACAAAAGTAAAATATGATTATCGAGTTACTACTTCATAGAAATACTTATTTTTATTAATTGTAATTGACCTAATGAAAATAACTTAGCCTAAGAACAATGCACTCAAATTATAATTTAAATTAATTTTCTTTCAGAAACTATTATACTATCTAAATTTTGATTATCTTTAATCAATGTTTTTTTTAAAAATGGAGATATTTATGAAAAGTATTTACACTTTATTATTAGTAGCTTTATCAATTATGTTTATTGCTGCTGCATGTGAGGAAGAAGACAATCATCCTGATTTTCCCGAACCTGTGGAAGAGGTGAAATGGAGACTTGCTGATTCCACCCAAAGAATGTATATTAATGATTTTATGTTCGTTGATGAACAATATGGTTGGGCTGTTGGTATGAGAACAGGTTCATACTACGCAAACGGCATCTTATATACCAGAGACGGCGGGTGGCACTGGGATGATTACGCTTATCCTCCTGACTTTAATTATTCTTCAATGACTTCATTATTCTTTGTTGATAGAAATACAGGCTGGGTATGTGGTACACAAGGTGTAATATTACACACAAAAGACGGTGGAGCTACATGGACGCAACAAAATTCAAATACAACAGAAAATCTGAATAGCATCGTATTTAAAGATAGTCAAAGAGGCAGGGCAGTTGGCTCTAATTCTACAGTATTAGTTACACTCGATGGTGGTAATACCTGGAATAAATCCGGTATGAACAAAGCTTCTGTTCTTTTGGAGATTGACTATCAGTACAACAAAGCAATAGCTTTAGGTTGGAATGGCTACCCACAGTTTTTTATCGCTGATGACGGGGTGAACTTTACTGAATATACTATCAATACCAACTCTTCACCGGGGTTGATGGTGGAAGCATTCTCGTGGATTGATCATACAGCAATTTGGGTAACTGGACAAGGCGGTTTGATAGCTAAAACCGAAGATGAAGGACACACTTGGATTGTTCAGGAAGCATTTGACTATCCTCAACTCTATGACATTTTCTTTTTAGATAAAACCTATGGATGGGCTGTTGGCAGAGAGGGAACCATACTTAAAACAGAAAACGGTGGTAATACATGGATAGATGAATCACTTGATGAAAATATTAATTTTAAAGCAGTTCAGTTTTTGAAAAAGGATTTGGGATGGGCATTGTCTGATTTCAAAATGTACAGATACTCGGAACGATATTAATATCAAACTGACAAGAATGTCTGTTATACATACTCGATTAAAAAAAACTGAACCAATACACTTCGAATTGATATTTCGCATCTCCAGAGAGGTGTTTATTTCGTGCGTGTTGGTGATAGAGTGGAGAAATTTGTGAAGAAGTAATAATTTGTAGGGGGCGGGTTTTCCGCCCCGTATGAGAATGCAGAAGCGTTGCGGTGCCTCGTCTTTGTAGCTGGGAATAGAAAATTTAGAAATATTCGTTCTATGAGATATTCCATTCCACCCCGCTTTTGAAAATCACAGATTTTCAAAACCACCCCTTAAGAGGGGAATTATTTCCGTCTTTTCCAAAGAGAGTGGCTCGCTTCAGCGAGACGGGAGATTCTTCCACGATTTAAAACTCGTGGCAACTGAAATGAACCTAGACGAGGCGGTGAGATTGTATAAAAATTCGTCATTGTGATGGAGCGAAGCGACTGAAGAATGAGTAATTGATAAGACTTCCGGATCCTTTGATTTCTTAGTTTTCTTAAAGACACATCTTTTTGCACAGACTCAAAGTATGGGGAGCAGTTAAAATCAAAAAAATATCAGATAGAT
>CAZIXJ010000101.1:0-8016 GCA_964542835.1 uncultured Hyphomicrobiales bacterium | reverse complement strand
TTTTGCCTAAATTGAAAAAATTATTTGGTTTTTAACATAAAAGCGTAGTCGAAGTAACCCGAAAAATACCAGCCATTGCTTATTTCGGCACTTCGGCTCCTCGGTTGCTGAGCTTGTCGAAGTGCAGTGTCCTCAGTAGAAAACAATCTCTCTCCCAGCACATCATAAATCTCAATCCTATCAGCATTTTGATTAATCGTTATTTCATCTAAGTATGCTTCCGGGTCAAGTCTGTCCTGTGCATTGATTGATATCAAAGTAGCAACTAATATTAAAAATAATAATTTCATAATTTACCCCTCATCTTTCTATCATAAATTTAATTGAAAGCGAATCATCATATTTGTTAATTCTAAGTAAGTAAGCCCCTGCGGGTAAATGTGAAACATTATGTATTAATTCATCATTAAAGTGTTTTGCCTCAATGCGACCAACTATATTGCCTTTTAAATCCGCTATTTCAATCGTTTTTATGTTCAAAGGTAATCCTATAATTCGAATTTCATCTTTAGCAGGATTAGGACTTATCTCAATTGTGCTTTCTTTATCAGGTTTCACGCTCGTTAAGCCTGATATGTCATACATTCCTATTCTTGCAGAAAGTAAGTATTGATTATCAATCATATCAAACATTCCATAGTATTTCATTTCTGTTTTAAAATATTTTTTCTTATCCCATGTTTCCGTATCATAAATCGAATAACCATTTAAACTTGAAAATAAATATTTATCATCATTGCTAAGTTCAAAGTAGTTAGACAAGAATGATAATTTTGTAGGTTTATTGCTAATGTCGAAATCATAATAAGCAACATGTCCATTATTCTTGATTAGCAATTTATTACTGTTATTGTAGTATTTCAATCTGTTTTCGTTGCAAAAAAGTGTATCAATAGGCTGATTTTGCTCTATATCGTAGAGTATAGCTATGTCGTTTGGCACAAAAACGCATGCTGCTACTTTGTTGTCGTGCCTTATGCTTAAGTCTCTGGTACTTGATCTCTCGATTGCTCCGGGAGGAGGAGAATCATCATGGTATATTTCATTCCATTTGTGTTTTACAGTCCAGTCATTGGTATTAATTACAACAATATAACCACATGATGCGATTAAATATTTTCCATCTGATGTAAATTCCATGTCTTTAATATCATGAAAATCAGATTCTTTAAATAATATTTCAGTAATCTTTTCATTACTTTCAAGATTAAAAATACTTATTCTTTTGTTATCACCATATGCCAATAGTTGACCATCAGGTGAGAATTTGACACTTGTAATAATATGATTTACAGAAGGTAATTGAGCAATAGTATCTCCTGTTTGCACACTCATAATCAATACATTTTGAACTTCTGAAAATTCATCAAATCGTGCTAAAGCAAAGATATCAGGGTTTGTTGGAGAAAACTCAATGTCATTTACTCCGCTAATTTGTCTCTCCCACATCAGCACAGCATCATCTTCCGCTTTTACAATTTGCGTAAAAAAGCAGAACGCCAGTAATACTAAAATCAATAATAATCGTTTCATAATTAAAACTCCTTAAAAAAATAAATAAAAATATAAATTATTCCGCATACCTTGCGGAGTATTTTTTTTCTCAAATCCCTCGTTCCCGATTGAATCGGGACCATTCCCTTTGAACCAAAGGAAGAAATGAACATCAATTGTAATCATAAAAAAATATCAGGGCTTTAGCCCAATTCCACCCTATTCATGCTTTTTTCAAAGAACATCTGCCACAAAGACGAGGCACCGCCTCGTCTCTACAATTACTCAACCGTAGGGTTAACCCTATGGTTTGTATCATTTCCTTTCCTCCTTTTGCAAAGCCCCGACGCGTCGGGATGCAAGCAGAGGTTCTGCGAAGCAGCGGAGGATTTTTTTCTTGTAGGGCGAACCCATGTGTTCGCCCTGATATGGGCAGACACACAGGTCTGCCCCTACACATTTTGCATTTTCCGGGTCGGAAAACCCGACCCCTACACTCATTTTCCGGGCTTCTTCAGCCCTCACAGCGGGTATTTTAGTTGCATATTTTTTCTCTTATTAATAAATAAATACAAAATAATAATAATTTTAATTATTTGCAAACAAATATTATGTTAATCTCACCTCTGCTCAACAGCCCGCGAGCCGCCGGGAAGAAGTGAAGAATCTCCCCTTATCTTTCTATAATAAATTTAACTGAAAGAGAGTCATCTCTTGTGTTTATTCTAAGTAAGTAAGCACCAGGAGGCAAATGAGAAACATTATTGTTTAATTCACCATTCGTTGTTTTTGTATCGTTTCATCTGATGAATTTAGAAATGAGCAACCCCTATTGAATGAATATTGGTGATAAGTTAATGTTCATTGTGATTAATAAAGCCCGAAATGATTATATCTGCATTCAATTTTTCCGTTGTAGAGTGGAATGCGTGCAGATGGCTTTAGGCCGAGATGCTTGAATGCAGATAGATTCCCGGAGATAATCCATGCGTCGAATCCTTTCAAATCATGCTTTAGTTTATCTCCGATTTTTTTATAAAAATCAATTATTTCATCCTGCTTCATTCTTTCATCGTATGGAGGATTGAATATTAACGTTCCTTCATCGGATTTGGGCTTCAGATTAAAAAAGTTGTCTTTTTTGAGATGAATATAATCTTCGAATCCTGCATTTAGAATATTTTTTCTTGATATTACAAATGCTTTTGCTGAATTATCCATACCGTAAATATCAATAGTCGGCTTAACGGGTTTTACGTTCTGCAAAATAGACTGCCATAATTCATTATCAAAATCTCTCCAGTTCATAAATCCGAATTTTCGTTTTAGTCCGGGAGGTATATTAGCAGCTATGGCAGCGGCTTCCATAAGCAGCGTACCGGAGCCGCACATTGGGTCATAAAAATTATTATTGGCATTCCAGCCTGCAAGCTTTATCATACCTGCTGCAAGCACTTCATTAAGCGGTGCATCTATCTGAGCAAGTCTGTATCCTCTTTTGTGCAGTGAATCTCCGCTGCTGTCCAGCGAAATAGTGGCATCTTCGTTGAATATATGAAGATTTATTCTGTAATCCGGATTTTGCGTATCTACGTTTGGTCTTTTTCCGAATTTATTTCTGATTTTATCCACAATAGCATCTTTTACTTTCAGAGCAGCAAATTTGCTGTGATTAAAATTATCGGAAGAGACTGTGCTGTCCACAGCAATTGTATTATCCGGAGAAATGATTTCATTCCATTTATACTCCTTGGTTCTGAGATATAGTTCCTTTTCGTCTTTCACACGGAACATATGAATCGGCACAAGGATTCTGAGAGCTGTCCTAAGCCACAAATTTGATTTATAGAGCAATTTATTATTACCTGTAAATGATACTGCTCTTTTTAATATTTCAATATTTTCGCCGCCGAGTTCTTTTATTTCGGCTGCCAGTATTTCTTCCAGCCCAAATAAAGTTTTGGCAATTATCTTATAGTTTTCAGATTTGAATTTCATTTGTATTTTATTTTTAAAATTAAAACAGTTGATGCAAGTATCAGAGTAACGATATTAGCAAAAATCATCGGTGGATTTTTAAGCAATATGCCATAAATCAACCAGAGCAATACTCCTGTAACGAATATAAGATACATCCCGAGCGAAATATCTTTTGCATGCTTGTCTTTCCATGTTTTTATTACCTGCGGAAGAAAAGCCACTGTTGTAAGTATTGCAGCACCAAATCCAATAATAGTTACATAATCCATATTATATAGCTTCCCAGATTGCATCAGCAAAATAATTATTTTTATCAGTATATTTAATAATTGTTTCAAATCCCGAATTTTTAGCGAAATTATCTATCATTTCAAAATCATACTTTTGTGAGACTTCTGTAAAAATTGGTTCGGAATCAGAAAATTTAATTTCCAGTTTCAGTTTATCCAAGTAAACAGTCTGATTTTTCATAGAAATAATGAAACTTTTAGCTCTTCCGCTTACAGGGTCGTATATCGGATAATGTATAAAGTTATTGATGTCAAAATCTCCATCAAATTCCCTGTTAATTCTTTTAAGCAAATTCAGATTGAAATCGCGGGTAATTCCTGCTTTATCATTATATGCATCAAGTATTACATTTGGATTTTTTTTCAAATCAAATCCAATAAAAAGCAAATCTCCTGAATTCATTTCAGTACGGATACTTCTGAGAAAATGAACAGCATCGGGAGTATCAAAATTACCAATATTGGAACCGAGAAACATCACAATATTTTTTGATTTATCATCAGTATCTCTAAGTGAATGGAGAGCCTGAAAATAATCATCATTTACCGGGCTTATCGTGAGTTCAGGCATTTCCATCAGACACGAATGCTCTAAATGCATAAGTATATCATTGGAAATATCTATGGGAATATAAGTAAAATCTGTCTTCTGATAGATAAAATGCTTGAGAAGAATCTTAGATTTTAAACCATCTCCTGCACCAAATTCAATAAGATTGAATTCACTTGAGCTTCTTAAAAAATGTTCCAAAATAGAGTATTTATTTTCTTCAAGAATTTCAAATTCTGAATTAGTTAAATAATACTCAGGCATATTCATAATTTCCTGAAATATTTTACTGCCATTTTCATCATAAAAATATTTCGAAGGAATATATTTAAGATGAGCCTTCATACCTTCTATCAAATCGGAAGCGAAATTTTTATCCATTTGTATCCGTTATTTTCATTTTTTTAATAGTTATTCTGCTAATCTGAATCCATTGAAAAGCCAACGTTTTTCAGGCTGAAAAAAGTTTCTGTAAGTATGACGTATATGCTTAAAAGGAGTTGCAGAAGAGCCTCCTTTTAGTACCATCTGATTTATCATAAATTTTCCGTTGTACTCGCCCAGTACTCCATCATCCTTTTTATATCCCGGGAATGGAAGATAACTGCTCATAGTCCACTCCCAAACGTTTCCGAAGAAATTTATGCTTTTATTTAAAAACGGCTGAAAAACAAAATTTTCAAGAAAATTATCATCATTTGTAATATTTTCATTATAGATTTTGGAGGCTGCTTCCCATTCCAATTCTGTCGGGAGTCTCATTCCTTTCCATTGAGAATAGGCTTCAGCTTCATAAAAGCTAATATGCGAAACCGGAGCATTGGGGTCAATCTTCTTTAGCCCTGCAAATGTGTATTCATACCATTCATTTTCAATTTTATGCAAATAAAGTGGCTTGGTGATGCTATTTTCGTTAATAAAATCCCAGCCGTCTGAAAGCCAAAGATGAAATTTGGAATATGCACCGCTTTCCATAAATTCCAGATATTCACCATTTGTAACAGGTCGGGAAGCTATTTTAAAATCATTTAAAAAAATTTTATGTATTGGCTTTTCATTGTCGAAGAAAAAAGAATCCGAATTATGTCCGATACTGTATATTCCATTGCTGACATCAAGCATTTTTGAAGGAATATTTTCAGAAATGAATTTTTTATTATGATATGCAGGAAAAAGAGGATTATGACCGAGAATGTATTTTATATCGTAAATCATCAATTCCTGATGCTGCTGTTCATGATGAAGCCCAAGCTCCAGAAAAAATCTAAGTTTTGCGGATTGCTCCTTACTGAAAAATTCAATTATTTCATCATTTACGTATTTTCTGTATTTGTAAATATCCTCCACCGTAGGCCTTGATAGATTTCCTCTGTCTGCTTTCATAATCCTTTTGCCATGATGCTCATAATAACTGTTAAAAATAAAATTATATTCAGTATTAAAAATTCTGTAATTTTTTTTAAAAGGAATTAATATAAACTGCTCAAAAAACCATGTAGTATGTGCAAGATGCCACTTGGGAGGACTTACATCAAACGCAGGCTGTACTACATAATCTTCAATAGTAAGTGGTTTGCATATTAATTCAGTATTTTCTCTTATTTTTAAGAATTTTTCATTTGAAAATTCAAATTCCGTCATAATAAAATATTATTCCAATTATTACATTATTGTATTTTTATAATTATAATAAGAGGAATAATGAAGGTTTATAGTTTAAAAACAAATCAGGTTTTGCCTGTTTCGCTAAAAGAGGCATGGGATTTCTTCTCCAATCCTATGAATTTGCAGGAGATTACTCCGGACTCACTGAGTTTTCGGGTTACTTCCGAACTGCCTCCGAAAATGTATCAGGGGATGGTGGTAACTTATAAGGTAAAGCCTCTGCCCGGTATCCCGCTTACCTGGGTTACCGAAATTACTACGGTTGATAAAAATAAAATGTTTATTGATGAGCAAAGATTCGGACCTTACAAATTTTGGCATCATCAGCACATTTTTTCTGAAACTGATGAAGGGGTAAATATGCAGGATATTGTACATTATGCTTTGCCTTTTGGGTTTCTTGGAACCATTGCTCACAGCGTATTTGTAAAGAAACAGCTCGACGATATTTTTGATTACCGGTACAGGTATCTTGAAAAAAAGTTTCCACAAAATAAAAAAGTTTGATATAAAAACGCTTTTCATGTGTCATAACATTATAGATGTGTACAATTTTGCAAAAAGTTTTTGTTTTGTTAAAAAGAATTAATCTATTTTTTTCTTAAAATGTTAAGAATTTAAGTATAGTTTTATTAAATTTGACTTTTATATTTTTGCAAAATGCAAGAGAGCTCTTATTAAATGGTAAAAATTTTACATTGTAAATAAATTTGTGGTAATTATGCCGAGTTATATTCTGGGTTTTATAATATCATTTATGCTTACGGTTATTGTCATACCGCTTATAATACAACTGGCAAATAACAAGAGCTTATTTGATAAACCAAATGAAAGGAAAGTTCATCAGTTCCCTACGCCTACTCTTGGAGGGATTGCAATATTTCTTGGATTTTTTGTAGCAGTAACCTTAACTTTGGATTTGCATCAGCTTTCTGATGTGAAATTTATTATATATGCTGCTGCTTTTATGGTACTTACGGGAATAATAGATGACATTCTCTCAATATCTTTTATAAAAAAAGCTCTAACGCAGTTAGTATCAGCACTTTTGATAGTTTACTGGGATGGCATTCGTATTACTAATCTTTACGGATTATTCGGCATTAATGAAATTGGTACACTTGCAAGTATGATTATTACTATGCTTGTGATGTTTACAATAATTAATGCAATAAATTTTATTGATGGTATTGATGGTAACGCAAGCCTGATAAGCACTTTTATTCTCGGCTGTTTTGGTGTGTGGTTTCATCTTACGGGTAATTACACTTATGCTTTGATAGCATTTGTAGCTATTGGCAGTATTCTTGCTTTTCTGAGATATAATATTTCACCTGCCAAAATTTTTATGGGGGATACAGGCTCGCTTTTCATTGGGCTTATTATATCGGTGATGGCTCTAAAGTTTATGCAGCTTAATCAGCTTGCTGAAGGCATTTACTACGTTCCATCAGCTCCTTCTTTCCTTTTCGGACTTATGATAGTACCGGTATTTGATTTGTTCCGGCTTGTAGTAGTGAGGATTATCAACGGCAAGTCTCCATTTAATGCAGATCAGAACCATATTCATCATAATTTGTTAATGCTTGGATTCAATCATAATCGTGCTTCCATGATTTTATTTGGCACGAGCTTTTTCTTTGGATTAATTTCTATTATTTTTAAAAATTACAATCCTAATATACTACTTGCCATTCATAGCATTCTTGCATTAAGTCTTGTAGTATTTATGTCTGTAAAGCTAAGGAAACGCGAGGATTATCTTATAAACGAACTTAATATAAATCCTCTTAATTACACTGCAAGAGAAGAAATTTCTACTGAATATAAAAAGTAACAGTCTTAATTCCATTTTCCAAATTTCAAAAATGCCATGCACATCGAAAGTGTATAGCATTTAATACCAATTCGCTTTCATCTATATAACATTCTTCAGAACAACAAAAAATATTCTCATTGCGAAACTCCGATACTTCGACTAAGCTCAGCACAGGTTTCGCAATGGGATTCCCAAATCGGAGAGACTGTGTAAAAAGT
>CAZIXJ010000100.1:0-8054 GCA_964542835.1 uncultured Hyphomicrobiales bacterium | reverse complement strand
AAAGGTGAAGTAAGGGCAGAGATTGCTGAAAAATTGATGAATGAAATAAAGAACGGAAGTATTAAAGGATTAATAGCAAGGTCGGCTGATTTTTACGGGAAAAGCCCTATGAGTCCGGCTTATTTTCTTGTTGCAGAAAAATTAAAAAAAGGAAAGAAAGCCCAATGGCTTGCTAATGCCGATACTATTCATTCAATGACGTATATTCCTGATGCTGCCAAAGCTACTGCACTTCTCGGAAATACCGATAATGCCTATGGCGAAATATGGCATTTGCCAACCGACGCTTATCCGATTACGGGTAAAGAGTTTATGCAGATGACGGCAGATGCAATGAACGTAAAATTAAAATATTCAGTATTAAAACCATGGCTTCTGAAAACTATCGGTTTATTCAATCCCGTGCTAAATGAAATATCCGAAATGCTCTATCAAAACAAGTACGATTATATATTCGACAGCAGCAAATTCGATGAAAGATTTGATTTTAATAAAACCTCCTATAAGCAAGGCATAAACGAGATGGTAAAATAAGAATAATACTGATACAGCCTGCCTGCAAATTTGTTGTAATCTCTTTGATAATGCAATATTATGATAATTCAGACTTCATAAAATAATTATTATTTGAATTATTTGAGTTAAAAAAAAGGATATAATTTTATGGCAGATCATAAGGCAGATGTAGTAGTAATTGGTTCAGGACCCGGCGGTTATGTAGCCGCTATCAGAGCATCACAATTAGGACTAAAAACTATTTGTGTGGAAAAAGCCGACCTTGGCGGAGTTTGTCTGAACTGGGGATGCATTCCTACCAAAGCACTTTTGAAAAATGCAGAATATATGGAATTTCTTAATCATTCCAAAGAATTTGGTTTTGATACCGGCGATGTAAAAGTAGATTTCCCTAAAGTAATTGAACGTTCCAGAAAAGTAGCAGGGCAAATGTCCGGCGGTGTAAAATTCCTGTTCAAAAAATACAAAGTGGAATCTGTAAACGGCTTTGGCAAAATTGCAGGCAAAGGAAAAGTAGAAGTATATAATGATAAAAACGAAGTAAGCGATACCATAGCAGCAAAGCATATTATTGTAGCAACAGGAGCAAGACCTCGTATGTTCGACGGTATAGAGGTGGACAGAAAGAAAATAATTACCTCAAAAGAAGCACTTGTACAGGAAAAAGTGCCTGATTCTATGATAATTATGGGAGCGGGTGCGATAGGAATTGAATTTGCATATTTCTTCAATGCATTCGGCACCGATGTAACGGTAATAGAAATGCAGGACAGAATTTTACCGGTAGAAGATAAAGATGTTTCAAAAGAACTTGAAAGACATTTCAGAAAATCAAAAATAAAACTGAAAACATCTACGCGGGTGCTTTCCGCAAAAGCTAAAGGCAATGGCGTGGAAATAGCAGTAGAAAACAAAAAAGGCGAAAAAGAAACTTTGAATGCCGATATTGCACTAAATGCAATCGGAGTGCAGGGCAATATTGAAAATATCGGACTGGAAGAAGCCGGAGTAAATATCGAGAAAGGATATATAAAAATTGATGAGCTTATGCGTACAAACGTTGATGGAATATACGCAATAGGTGATGTGGCAGGACCGCCATGGCTTGCACACAAAGCGTCTGCCGAAGGCATTGCACTTGCTGAGTTCCTCGCAGGTGAAAATGAAAAAGGAATTGATTACGGAAATATACCGGGCTGTACTTATTGCAATCCACAGGTAGCAAGCGTAGGTCTTACAGAAGAAAAAGCTAAAGAGCAGGGATATGACGTAAAAGTAGGCAAATTCCCGTTCACAGCAAATGGAAAAGCTCACGGCATTGGTGAAGCTAAAGGATTCGTAAAAATGATATTCGATAAAAAATACGGCGAAGTGCTCGGCGCCCATATGATAGGACCAGACGTAACTGAAATGATTGGTGAAATCGGACTTGCCCGCAGTTTAGATGCAACTGCCGAGACAATATTTAAAACAATACACGCTCATCCTACTCTTTCCGAATCAATTATGGAAGCCTCCGCTCAGGCGTATGGAGAGGCTGTTAATATATAATATAAATATAAAATCTTTTTTTAATCAATAAGCCACACTACCCTGTGTGGCTTATTTTTTTTTATACCAAACACCTGCTAAGAATATGATAAAAAAAAACGGTATTTAAAGGCGTCCTCGCCTGAAATAAACAGTCCAGGACGACTGTTTTGCCCGGAATATACTGCTAATCTTGATGGGGTTTTGGTATTGTTCAGTCTTTCACAATCAAAGCATTCTTTGAAGTTAATATCAATTATTTATAATTTTATAGCTTACAAATTAAAATGATAAGTTTTATGTAATCTTTTCTTAGAATAGAATTTCAATTTATTTCGTATTTTTGTATTATCATTTATTGAGAGTTCGTAAATAGATGATGTATTGAGCTTTAAAAATTAAGATGAAGCAAACAAAAGAATATCAAATTATTTCAAATCTCTATTCAAATATAATTTATGAAAATTGCAATTATTTACAATAAAGACATCAATGGTGTCATTAATACTTTCGGTATTCAGAACAAAGAGTTCTATAATAAAAAAACAGTAATGAAAGTAGCTCAAAATTTGGAAAAATCAGGTCATAATGTAGCTGTATTAGATGGAAACAAGCAAATAATTGAGCGACTGGAGAATTTTATGCCCCGTGTAAATGAAGATGAACAAATGGGCATAGTTTTTAATATGGCTTATGGAATACAGGGAGAAAGCAGATACACACACATTCCTTCAATGCTTGAAATGCTCGGATTACCATATGTCGGTTCGTCTCCATCAGGGCATGCTCTGGCGCTTGATAAAGTATTAACCAAAATCATCTGGCAAAAAAATAATTTGCCTACTCCGGAATTTTGGGTTTTTAATTCGTCCAACGAAGATATGAGAAATATTACTTTCCCTGTAATAGTTAAGCCCAAAATGGAAAGCGTTTCGTTTGGTTTAAAAGTAGTTTATGATATCCAAAGCCTTCGTAAAGCAGTTGATTTTATCATAAAAGAGTTTAATCAGCAGGCTCTTGTAGAGCAATTTATCAGAGGCAGAGAGTTTTGCGTCGGTTTGATTGGTAATTCTCCTGTTGAAGCATTTCCGGTTCTTGAAATTGATTTGATGAACGACCCTGATGCTATACAAACTGCAGATGATAAAAAACTCCAGCCAAGAAACAAAATTTGCCCTGCAATTTTATCTGAAGAATTAGCTGAAAAAATGCAAAAGCTTTCCATTGAAGCTTTTAAAGCATTAAATTTAAGAGACTTTTCAAGAGTTGATATTCGTATGGATGAAAATGAAAACATTTTTCTTCTTGAAATAAATTCTATGGCAAGCCTTGGAGAGTCAGGTTCATACCCGACTGCAGCAAAAGTAGCAGGCTATTCTTTTGAAAATCTCGTAAATAAAATGCTTGATGTAGCTTCAGTCAGATATTTTGCTAATTCCACAACTATCAACAATTCCAAAGAAACTACACTTGCTTCGAGACTTAGATATTTTTTAAAAATCAGGCAACAGCAAACTGAATTACTACTTGAGAAACTCGTAAATACAAATACATTCGTAAGAAATGTGGAGGGTGTGAACTATTGTGGAAATTTATTAAGTGCAGAATTAAGCCAGTTAGGTTTTACTAATGAAGTATATCCACAGCTTGAAATTGGAAATATACTATATTTTTCAAATACTTTTGATGCAAAAACTGACTTTTTAATACTTCTGCCAATTGATTCAAAGATAAAATTACAGCAACATGAGAAATTTGTAGAACACGAGCAATATATTGATGGTACGGGTATATGGGAAAATAAAGGCGGGGTAGTAGTATTGCTTTCTGCTCTGAGAAGTTTGAAATTTTCCAGATTACTAAGAAAAGTAAAGATTGGAATTCTATTAATAACAGACACTACATTAGACAACAGATACTCTGCCGATATTATTAAGCAAAAAGCTTTAAATTCTCAAAAAGTAATTGGTCTAAGTGGCGCCACAAAAGATTCCGGTATTATATTGTCTCGTTCCGGTTCTGCTTTATATAATTTCAGATTAAAACTAATGGATAATAATTTCCCTGAAGCCGTCGCTACTACCGCTATGCAATTTAATAAAACTCTCAGCTCAATTATTGAAATATCTAAAAATGACCCGAATAATATTATTGCTCCTTATAACATAGAATTTAACAGTAATATTTTCAAACACTATGCTTATGGCTTTGCCGGAATCAGTGTAAGATATAATTCCAAAGATATTTTAGTAAAGATTGAAAAGCAAATTAAAAAAATATTAAGTGAGCAAAAGAGAAATAAAATATTTCAAATACATTTCGAAGGCGGAGCAAAAAGACTTCCATTAATTGAAAATGACCAAAGCAGAAGTTATTATGAGGATATCCAAAAAATCGCACAAAGTATCTCTGTAAGGATAATAAAAGAACATCGCTGGAGTTCCGGAGATATTTGCCATATTAAGAGGGAAATACCCATTATTGACGGATTTGGTCTGATAGGGGAAACTGTAGGAGCTGACAACGAAAGAATACTTAGACACAGCCTTATAGAACGTTCTTTGTTACTGGCATTAATTTTAAACAGAAAATAATCAGATTATATTAGAAAGGGGTTATACCAATTCGCTTTCATTCATATTAACATACTTCTCACAACAAAAAAAATTCTCATTGCGAAACTCCGATACTTCGACAGGCGGTTGCTGAGCCTGTCGAAGTGCAGCACAGGTTTCGCAATGTCTATTTCACAAAAGTTTTACTTTGTTTTCTGACTAAGCACAGCTTAGTTTGAAACTTTCCTTGCTAAATCGGAGTTTAGCAAGGAGAGGTTAAAAATCGGAGTTTACCGATAAAATCGGCACAGGTGGGAATCAGATGTTTTCTCTTGAATGTTTGAAAGCAACTTAGTATTAGTTCATAGATTTAGTGTTTGAATGCAAAAATGAGAAATTTCCTCCTTTTTGTAAAAGGAGGTGTCTTGACTGCCGAAAGGCTGTCAAGACGGAGGATTAATTGATATTGACTTTTTGAAGATACTCTGTTTATAATTTAACTGACATCTGTTTGTATCTTCGCAGTGATTCCAATGCTATGCTAAGCCCCATAATAAAAAGCATAGCTGATAATACTGCAAGATGCCATTCATTATTTGGAATATAACGGAAAATTGTATTATATAATAGCGCTGTCTCCGATACTATAAGCATAAAAACCGCCGGTATTAAAGTGTACCATTTCGGAGCTTTATATCCGAGTATGTAAAAGGTAATAATAAACAAAGTAATAGTAGCCAAAAGCTGATTTGCCGTGCCGAAAAGAGGCCAGAGTATCTGATAACCGTTGAATTTGCATAGCAGATAAGCAATTAAAAGGCTTATTGCAGTGGCAAAATATTTATTTTCAAACAAATTCCATTTTCTTCCTAAAGTTTCCTGAACTATGTATCTGTTGAGCCTTGTAGATGTATCAAGAGTCGTAAGCAGAAAAGCATTTAGCGTAAGCATACCAAATGATATTCCGATTATCTCACCGGTAGAACCAAAATATTTTACAAATGGAATATAATCACGGAAAAACTGCCAGATACTTTCAGAAGTTAGACCGAATGCTGTACCAAACACTACATTGGGACTTTGCTTCATCAAATCCTGAAATACATATGCACCGGCGGGAATCGGCATATCTCCGCTTTTCCATACAAGCATACTTCCTATCATAAGTATTACAAGCAAAGCAAGTACTGCTTCAAAAAGCATACCTCCAAAAGCAATTTTTTTTCCGTCTCTTTCCATACTTAACTGTTTTGATGATGTACCTGATGATACAAGTGAATGAAAGCCCGATACGGCTCCGCAGGCTATCAAAATAAAGAGCAATGGAAAGAGTGGTCCTTTAGGACTGTTAAATCCCGTAAAGGCAGGAGCATTAAATTCGGGAGCTATTATGAACAAACCCAGAAAGCCCATACCGAGACCAATAAAGAGTATATACATAGAGAGGTAATCCCTCGGCTGAAGCAACAGCCATACAGGAAGTACAGCTGCTATAAAGCAGTAAATTATAGTGCTGATAAGCCATACGTCGTAACTTAATACTACAGGATAGTTTTCTCCCGCCCCTATTAATACAAACATTAATATTAGAGCTAATATCGTCCCTGCAATTATATTAAGTTTGGTTCTTAAAACGAGAAGACCAAAGAACAAAGCCAGAACTATTATTCCTACCGTAGGGATTACAATTTGAGGCTTTTCAACGAATGTACGGGCAATTAAATCTGCAAATACAGCCTGAATGGAAACAAGAGTTACCCATACAAAGAAAGAAAAAATATGTCTGGAGCGTTTGGAAATCACTTTATCGGATATATCAACGATAGATAATCCTTTATGGCGTACTGAGAGCATAAGTGCTGAGTAGTCATGAACAGCACCAATAAATACAGAGCCGAGAAGTATCCATATTATTGCCGGAAGCCAGCCAAAAAAAGCAAAAGCAATAATTGGACCTACGATAGGACCTGCTCCGGCGATTGAAGCAAAATGATGACCAAAAAGAACAGATGCTTTGGTAGGCACATAGTCTTTTCCGTCATTAATCTGCCGTGATGGAGTAAGTGGTGAATCGTCAGGCTTTATTACTTTATTTCTAATTACATTGCCATACCAGAAGTATGCAAAGATGAGCCAGATAATACCAAATAAGGCAAAGTATAAAGTATTCATTTTAATTTTGAATTTAATTTTAAAATCAAAATTACATAATTTTATTTTTATAAAAAAAATATTTATAAAAAATAATTCTTTATTTCAATTGCCACTAATAAATCCCCCGATTTGCTAACGCAAATCACCCCCTTTTTGAAAAAAGGGAGAAAATAATGAGGAGAAGCCGGAGACTTTTCCTCCTTTCTTGAAAGCTCCGATAAATCGGAATGCAAGCAGAGGTGTCTTGCCGTACACTGTGCAAAGTCGAAGTGTGGCAAGACGGAGGATTTATTGACATTGGAATATTATTATTTTCTCTCAATATGCAAAACAGGCTTTTTAAGGATGCTCAATATAAAGCTTTATACCAATAAAAAAACCTTTCACTGATTCTTTTCACTGAAAGGTTTTTTGAATATTTTGATTTTTTTAATCTATTTACGAGACATCCTGAGCAACGAATGGAATAAGAGCAAGATGGCGTGCATATTTTATTGCTCTTGTAATTCTTCTTTGCTGATAAGCGGATACTCCGGTAATTCTTCTTGGTAAGATTTTACCCTGATCATTAGTATATCTTGAAAGATACCTCGGCTCAAGATAATCCACTACTCTTTGATGTTTTAGCGGATTAGGTTTTTTTCTGCTTCTTCCTTTGTTATTGTTAGGTTTGAAAGAAGCTCCCGTTTGCATTGGATGTATAGCTGCCATTATTTAGTTCTCCTTTCTTCCATAATTTTCTTAGCTTTTTCGAAACGTTTATTAAATCTGTCCACACGTCCGGCAGTATCAACAAGTTTCTGCTTGCCGGTATAAAAAGGATGAGATTTGGAATCAATTTCCAATGTCATTTTATCGCTTTTGTAGCAAGACCTTGTCTTATATGTAGTACCATCGGTCATTACTATTTCTACGGTATGATAATTAGGATGAATTCCTTTTTTCATAATTAACCTGTTTATTTAATATCAATTTTAGTTACTTCATTCAAATCGTCTAATTTCACATATTCTTCAATATATTTGGTGCTTCCGGTATTGGACTGAATACCTTTGATTATTTTCACAATCTGCTTTTCAGCACCTTTGCCTTTTTTCATTTTGTCGCCAAATGTTTGCTTCTTTGCCATAATTTCTCAAAATATAATTTTACCAAACTTTAAGAACTACAAATATAAAATATATTTTTCAAATGACAAAATTATTTTTAGAATTTTGCAGATAATTTTCCAAAACCAATTATATGATTTTTTATTCTTTTAATTATCTTAAAAATGTAGAGGAAAATCTAATAATGGAT
>CAZIXJ010000099.1:0-8059 GCA_964542835.1 uncultured Hyphomicrobiales bacterium | reverse complement strand
GTTTGAAATACTACCGTGATTTGAAAAACTCGCTGGATACAGCACGAGAAGAAGGAAAAGAAGAAGGAGAGGTAAAAGGTATAAAGAAAGGAAGAAAAGAAAAAGAAATCGAAATAGCAAAAAATATGCTTGAAGATAGTGAACCAATAGCAAAAATTATAAGATATACCGGCTTATCAAGAGAAGAAATTGAAGCATTAAAGTAAATAATTATCCGATTACTTTAGTAGCAATCGGATGAATGTAAAAATAAAATTATGGCAAATTGAATTTCTGATATGCATTATATCTTTTGAGTATAAGTACATTTGCAGTAATTTGCAAACTGATACTCCTCTTTTTCGTATAATATTTGTCCGTGTTTTTTTACGTGTTTTTTTGTCTTGCGGTCTTTCAAATCAGAATATCTTTCGGTAATATATTCTTCCAGTTCTTCAGAATTTTTGATTTCGCTGAAAATATCATCTTTTATCTTACCGAATAATACCAGTTTATTCGAATTATCCTCATTGCTTTCATTATTCAGGAAGAGAGCTTTTTCCACATCTGAATACTTGCTCAAAATATCGTGCAGTTTATTATCATTCATTTGAATTTTCTCCATTGATTTCTTAAAATACCATATTCATTTTCTGCGGCAGTAAATGCATCTTCAAGCTCCAGCGACCAGTCTTTATCTACCGGCAGAGATTTCGCTCTTAAGGTTTCGAAGAAAAACATTTCAAAACCGCTGTTTTCTCTGTCCGGTCTCAGTACAATGAAATTTCTGCCTTCTCTTTTGTTTCTGTCGGGTATCTCGGCATATATCGGAAAATTATTCATCCAAAGGCTCAAGCTCCATTAAAATACTGTTTTTATCTACGGCACTGCCTTCTCTTGCATTAATTGACTTTACTTTTCCGGTTACGGGCGATTTAAGTACATTTTCCATTTTCATAGCTTCTACGATTACCAATTTATCATTTTCTTTTACTTCTGCTCCTTCAGATACAAGCACTTTAACTATCATACCGGGCATTGATGCTTTTATTGTATATTCAGAATTATTATTCAAAGCACCGTATTCTTTTAAATATTTTTCAAGTATTTGTTTAGTGGCATCTGTAATATCTATCGTATAAGATAAGCCATCCATTATAATATCAACTTTTTTATCTGAGCCGTTAAATTCAATGGCGGCATGGCATAGTTTCTGATTTACTGAAAATGAATAAACATTATCAGAAATTTCTTTTAGCAATTCCACCTGAAACGGCTTGTTGTTTATCAATACTGAGCAATTGTCTTCTTCTACGCAGTGTGAATGAAACTCCTTTCCATTCATTTTTAGAATTAAATCTTCCATTTTATATAATCCTATGTTAATCTTCTTAATAATAATTGTCTTTCTTTCCATTTGCTTATTTTCGGAGCGGATTTTTGTGGCGTTTTGGATTCTTTTGCCATTCTGTAACCATAAGTAGCAATAGCAGCTACCATTTCTTCATGCTCTGCTTTCATTTTGTCCAGCACTCCAAAATCATATGCATGCTCTATAAAACTTGTATCAAAGTACCCGTATTTGAATTCCTGATGCTGCATTACTGTAATTAAAAATGGGATAATAGTCTTTACTCCCTTTATTCTGTAATTTTTCAAAGCCATTTCCATTTTGCTCACAGCTTCAGTTCTGTCTTTACCTACGGTAATAAGTTTAGCCAGCATAGGGTCGAAATGTATCGTTACTTCAGAGCCGTTTTCCACTCCGCTATCTACTCTTACTCCCAATCCGGCAGGCTGTCTGTAATAATTTATTGTGCCTGTTTCGGGTAGAAATCCGTTGAAAGGGTCTTCGGCGTAAATTCTTGTTTCTATTGCATGACCGTTCCAGGAAATATCTTCCTGTCTGAAACTCAATTCATTCCCGAGTGCAACATTTAATTGCTCTTTTACCAAATCTACTCCGGTAACCATTTCAGTAACTGGATGCTCTACCTGAAGCCTTGTATTCATTTCAAGGAAATAAAAGTTTTTGTCTTTATCAAAAAGAAATTCTACAGTTCCTGCATTATAATAATTGCAGGCTTTGGCAGCCTTGATTGCAGTTTCTCCCATTTTATGTCTTAATTCATCATCCAGTACTGATGAAGGAGCTTCTTCTACTACTTTCTGATGTCTTCTCTGTATGGAGCAGTCTCTCTCTCCGAGATGCACATAATTGCCGTGTTCATCTGCAATTATCTGAATTTCGATATGCTTTGGATTTTCAATGTATTTTTCCATATATACGGTATCATCGCCGAAAGCATTTCTTGCTTCTCTTTGGGCGCCCTCGAAACTGCTTTGGAACTCATCGGGTTCGGATACTTTTCTCATTCCTTTGCCTCCACCGCCTGCTGCTGCTTTCAGAAGTATCGGATATCCGATATCATCGGCAATTTTCTTTGCGGCTTCTATGTCCTCTATCTTTTCTTTCGTACCCGGCACAACGGGAACATTATTTCTAATCATCAAATCTCTGGCAGCAGTTTTATTGCCCATTACTTCTATTGCAAAAGTATTTGGACCAATGAATTTAATTCCGGCTTCATTGATAGTATTTGCAAATTTGGAATTTTCCGATAAAAAGCCATAACCCGGATGAATAGCATCTGCACCGGCTTCCCGGGCAATTTTTAAAATTTGTTCTATGTCAAGGTATGCAGCTTTAGGAGTATCACCTTTTACTTCAAAAGCATAGTCGGCATATTGAACGTAAGAAGATTCTTTATCCAGTTCGTGATATATTGCTACGGATTCCACTCCGAGTTCTCTTGCAGTCCTCATAATACGGACCGCAATCTCGCCTCTGTTGGCAATTAGTATTTTCTTAAACATAAGCCTTTTTTTATTATTTTTTTATAAATTTTTGTATGTAATTTTCATCATCATTATTATTTATTATCAGGATATAGTAGCCCTGTTCGATATCATTTATATCAATATGCGAATTGATTGATGTTCCGGATTTTACAGTTTTTCCATTCAAATTGATTATTTTAAATGAGAAATTATCAAATTCGGTATTAATTGTTTCTCCGGCAGGATTTGGATAAATATGCATATCCCTGAAACTGCTATTTGCTACCGATGATTCGTCATTAAGTATTTTTATTTTATCAAGCATAGGCACAGTATAGTAAATTTCATCATTTATTTTGGTAATTCCATATGGAAAAGAGCCGTCTTCTTTTGTGCTGATATCATCAATTAGGCTGAGAGTTTCTGTATCAAAAGTCTTTATTCCTGCTTTTTCAAAATTAAAATCGTCATAAGTAAGATATAATACACCGTCAAATATTTCAAGTCTGTTATAAATCAATGATGGTAAATCAACTGAAACAGAATCAGAAAAATCATGAGTAAATCTTACGAGTTTCATATCTGTTTCAATTTCCTCGAGCAAATAGAGATGAGTATCATCCGATGTGATTCTCGTGTAAGATACATCATCATTATACTCTTCTTCGTTTGTTTCGAGATTTATAATCATCATCGAATTAAATTCATTTATTCCGATTATATTATTTTCATCTAAAATTGTAAAGTCATCAAGAAAAGCATGTGCCTTAAATTCCTTATCCGTTTCGCCGCTTTTCAAATCAATTCTCAGCAGTTCACTCTGGACTGAAACAAAAAGATAATCCTCATACAAATTCATAGATGTGGCAAATGAAGAAAACCGTTTAAATTCTTTATATTCAAAGTCTTCAATATTATCAGTCAATTCAGTATAAATTATTTTTTGAGTTTCAAAATTAGTAATGTACAAAGAATTGTTTTCGGGATAATATTCGAGGTCGTTTGGGCTTGCCGGTCTCGGCGGAAAACTTATAATCTCAATATCTCCGGCATTCATCAAAGGTATTGCAAGCTCTTCTTTGAATGTATTAAAAAATATGTCAGCAGGAGAATTAAGCCCCGACTGTAATAACTTTTCATTTTCGAATACAAAATCAAAATCGTCATCTTCCGAAAGATTTATTTCATAAACCGAATTGGAGTTCCAAGATGATATGTACGCTTTTGAGTAATCATTGTTAAATGTAATACCATCTAACATAGTCTGAGAAGAATTAAACACAATTTCTGTATTTCCTTCTGAATCAATTTCATATATATTGCCGTCGTCATTAAAAGTAACGCAATAGAGTTTTTCATTCAAATCAGAATAATAAATACCATTCGGGGCGGCGATATCATCTGTCAAAACTTCAGTATTTTCTGCAAACTGGTAGTATTTATAAATTACGCCGGTTTGAGTATCAGAAATGTAAATATTTCCCATATAATCCACAAAAATGTCATTTAAGAATTGGGCGTCTTCTATAGGAATAGTGCTTTCCACTTCACCCGTACTTATACTGATTCTTTTTATTTCAGTTACGTCAGTTACCCATAGAAATAAATCATATTCATTGAAAATACCTTTGGGGCTCGATAGTCCTGAAGTTAATTCCTGAAAATCACTCTTGCCGTCGGGAGATGTGTATATTTTGCCTGAACCTGCATCTGAAATGTAGTACATATCATAATATGAGGAATACGTAATGCTTTCAGGATTGGAAAGTTGTGCAGGCAAAACCTGATATGCAAAAAACACTGTAATTATTGCGTAAAATAATTTCATAACGTCAATCTCCAATAATAAAATATAAGTTTATCAATTTTTAATATACTGAAATTTGTAAAACTAATTGTACTTAAAAGCGTCTAAAAAGCAAATTTATTTTTTATTTTATTGAGCGGAGACATTTATGAAAAATCTTATAATACTACTTCTTTCTGTTTTATTATTTGCTTCCTGCAGTAATAATGATACAGAAAAAGCCGGGAATTTATCCAAGGAAGAACTGCATACTCTTGCAATAAACATACAGAAAGATTTTGCAAAACTGAATATGAAGATGGACAGTATCAGTGAGGATAACCTTGAAGATATGAATAAAAAGATTTCATTTCTTGCTGATGAAATTAAGCAGATTCGTAAAGAATTGCCAAACGATGAAGTATCTGTGGAAGTACTGAAAACTTCACACACTTTATACTCTGAATTGCTTGCAATTTATAATGAAGCAGGATTTAAAACAGATGAAATCGAGAAAAAAATTGATAAATTGAAGAAAGGTATTAAGAATTTATAAAAAATATTTGAATAAATTAAATTTAATCCATATTTTAGCATAAACTAATAATGTTGTTTTTAAAAATATGGATTTTTTTTATGAAGTTACTTAAAATACTTGGTATAATTATCTTTTTGGCAGTTTTAATATTTGCCGGCTTAATAGCATATGTAAAATATGCACTGCCCGGAATAGATGTGGATGATACGATTCAGGTAGAGCTCACTCAGGAAAGAATCGAAAAAGGAGATTATCTGGCAAATCATGTAATGGTATGCATGGATTGCCATTCTACAAGAGACTGGTCTGAGTTTTCAGGACCACTGGTAGAAGGTACTCTTGGAAAAGGGGGAGAGGTGTTTGATGAACGGCATGGATTGCCGGGAAAATTCGTTTCACCTAATATTACTCCGTATAATCTTTCTGACTGGACAGACGGAGAAATATTCAGAGCCATTACTTCCGGAATAAAAAAAGACGGCAGCCCGATATTCCCTATTATGCCTTATCACAATTATGGTAAAGCCGACAGAGAAGATATATATTCGGTAATTGCATATTTGAGACAACTGGAAAGCATTGAATTTGATGCTGATAAATCCGAACCTAACTTTCCGATGGGTATAATTATGAATCTTATGCCCGTAGAACCTCAAATTACGGAAAGACCGGATAAATCAGACGAGCTTGCATATGGAAAGTACGTTGCTACTGTTGCTGCCTGCGCCCACTGCCATACACCATTTGAAAAAGGGCAACCAATTGAGGGAATGGAATACGCAGGAGGCAGAACTTTTGAAATGCCTTTTGGTGAATTGAATGCACCAAATATCACACCTGATAAGAAAACAGGCATAGGAAACTGGAGCAAAGAAATGTTTGTAGCGAGATTTAAAAATTACGATACTGAGCATTATACACCTCCGAAAGTAGATATGAATAAAGAGTTTCAAACTATGATGCCTTGGACTATATATGCTGAAATGGATACTTCGGATATTGAAGCAATTTATAATTATTTGATGAGTATTGACCCGATAGAAAATCAAGTTACAATGCTGAAAATGAATAAATCTGAATAATTGCCGGGCAGACACGAATGTCTGCCCCGATGTGGATTAGATTAAGCTAAAGCCATAGTATAAAGAATTTAATAAATCCCTCTTTAATTGGATGATGGTATAATGAACGACTAACTTTGGAAAAGAGACAAATAACTCATTTCCAAAGATTGTATCTCTGCAGCAGACGATAGGGAAGATTGACTTTCTGATATGTGAACTCAAAGGATGCAAATTTTTTTTTTATGTTCTGTCATTTTTATACTATGGAGATTCTATCAGTGGTCTCTCCTTAAAAGACGATATACAAAGGCGGCAGTAAAAATTTCTTTATTTTTCACTTTTATATCAATAATAATATTTCTCAATAGTAAGTATGAAGTTAATAAAAAAAACATCAATATTATAATTTGTGTCAAAGAATGAAAATAAATATGGTATGTTGAGTCATTTCTGAAATATTCTGCTATGAATCGTAAGAATGAATATAAAAATAAATATTGTAAACTAATTTTTGATATATGAATTTTCATTTTATTATAAAAAAGATTAAAATAAATCAACATTGCAAAAACACCTGCTGCTTCAAATATTTGAATTGGAAATGTATTAGTATTATGAATATTCATAATACTACAACAACCAGAAAAAGCAAAGCCATAACAACAACCTGCAAATGAACAACCAATTTTTCCAATAAATTGCAAAACAAGAAAGCTTGGAATTACAAAATCTGTTTTTTCTAATATTTTTTTATTAAATCTTGAAATAATATAAATAAGAATAGTAACTCCTATTAATGAACCGACAATTGAATTGCCTGATGAAAAGTTTATACTCAATTTTGAAGGTTTATGATAAACTAAATTGTAATAGATCTCTCCGAAAAAATAACTTATTATTAAAAGAAAATAGTAAAATGATAGTGTTTCCAAAAAAAATATTTTATTATTATTTTTTGATCTTAAATAAAGTGATAGGATACTAAAAAACAATCCCAATGCAATCATTAAATTGAACATTGGAATTGTAATATCAAAAATATGCAAAAATTTGAGCATTTAATTTATGTAAACATTATATTCTTTTTTGTACATTACGACACCTAACAAATAATCATCTGAGTTAATATCCAACAAATTATATTTGTATGAAATTGCAAAGATAGTGTAATTACCTTGTGAAAGGGAGCTTAATTCGGAAGAACTGATAACTTCATTGCCATCATCAACAGAGTAAACTGATACTCCGGAATTGCCGTCATCTGATGTTATAATTATGCCAATGTTAGTAGTAGTGTCAGAAGAGCAGGTCCAGTTTACAGACAAATCCTGATTTTTGTTAATAGTAGTCCCATTTGATATGTTAGTTAATTCAATTTCACCTGAGGGGGAATCAATTGTAATACTACACACAGGATAATCCGAAGAACCTGAAATATCTACAACATAGGCTCTGCCATCAGGATTTACCGATATATCATCATAGTAAGAATAAGCTGAATCTTGTGTAAGTTCATCTACAAGTATTGCTTCTTTGTTTATTAAATTTCCATCCAGATATACATCGCCGGCATCAATATTCCAATCTATATTTCTGTTCCAGAAATTCCCCAGGAAAGTTTCCTGATAAACATAAGAATCAAAAGGAATATATGCATCTTTTGATATTATTATCCTACCTAATATGTCTTCATCATTTACATCAGGTGGAACGGATAAAAGAATATTTTGAATTTCGATTGTTTTATTTAGGTCGTCTGTATCATTATTTACTGCATTATGTTCATTACAGCTTAATGCCAATGCGAGCATGAATAAAAAAAGCACTTTTAAATTTTTCATAATTATCCTC
>CAZIXJ010000098.1:0-8080 GCA_964542835.1 uncultured Hyphomicrobiales bacterium | reverse complement strand
AATACAAAAATAATAATATCTCATCAAAATAAATGAAATTTTTGAAAAAAAAATTATTACAGTCAGAAAATCATTTTTAAGAATTATTCCGGGCTTTTTATAATAAATATTCAAAAAATTGAGTTTTATTTTTTTTATTTATAAATAATTTATTATTTTCAATTTTGCTCATCAGCATTTATTCATATTAAATATGTGAATAAATTTTTGATGAAAACTGATACTGCAATAATGCCCTTATAAGAAGGTATAGATTATTTCAGAACTTTGCAGATTTTATCAGGTTAAAGTGAAAATCCGGTAATACGGAATATTATTTGAAATTGTTAAAATATTATTTGAAGGAGAAATTTATGGCAAAAGCATTAAACAGAGTAACGCTATTGGGAAATCTCGGACAGGACCCTGAATTGAGGTCAACTCCTCAGGGCAGTTCAGTCTGTAATATCAGTCTGGCTACTACTGAAAGCTATAAAGACAGAAATACTAATGAATGGCGGGATACTACCGACTGGCACAGGGTTGTACTCTGGGAAGGGCTTGCCGATGTGGCATCCAGATACTTAAAAAAAGGCGATAAAGTTTATATAGAAGGAAAACTGAAAACCCGCCAGTATGAGCAGGATGGTATTACTAAATATATGACTGAAGTAAAGGCAAGCAATATGATAATGCTCGGCAAATCTTCCGGCAGCAGTAGCGGCGGAGGTGGCGGATATGAGTCTGATTCACCGGCATCCGACAATTACAAAAATAATCCATCCCCTGCAAAAGAGAATTACGCTCAGAAAGATTCTGAAGAATATTTCGAAGATGATGATGATGTGCCATTTTAAATAAATTTTTAAATTAATTATGTCAATAAAAATGAAAAGAAGAGCTGTAATAATATCATTAATATTATTTTCTATAATTAGCCCGGCAAACCTTATGGCTATGAGCGGCAAGGTAATGCTAAAAGGCAACGTTTACGGAAAGAATGGTAATGAACCTCTTGATGTGAGTATTACTTTCAAAACACCTGAAGGAAAAGCTATTAAGACTAATTCCAATAGCGGTAAATATGAATTATTGCTTGATGCCGGAGTAAAATACGATGTGTTTATTAACAGTAAAAACACCGTGAGATTACAAACTGAATACATATATAACACTGATGAATCATACATAGAAGTTTCCAAAGATTTCCACGTTAGCAAGATAGAGGAAGGCGCGGTACTGAGCCATATCAAATCAGCTTTTACAGGAGATGAACTTAATCAAAAAGCACAAAATGAAATAGATGAGGTAATGAAAACACTGAGATTCAACAGAACCATTTATCTGAGTTTTTACGTATTTGATAATAATAAATCATCTGATGTAGCCGGAAATCGCTTAAAATCCCTCGAAAAATACTTTGAAAATTGGAAAAGATACTCTAATAAAATTGAAAATACAGAAGCAATAGAAGAATGCAATAAAATAAATGCCGATGAAAGTGATATTATAGTAGTGATAAGCTCCGTAAAAGATCCTTTCAGCAAATAGTTTATTAACAAACCGGAGATAATTATGCATCATAGTTTAATCAATAAGTGGAATAAAAGCAAGGCACTTGCCTATGTAGAAGAGTTATCGCTTGCTTTTAAGAAAAGTCGTACTCTGCTTACTGCAATGCATTTTGATATTTTCACTCTTATAGGCGACAGAATGCTTTCTGCGGAAGATGTGGCAAACCAGCTTAATATCAGCCACAAAGGCACTGAAAGATTATTAAATGCACTTGTAGCAATAAAACTGCTTGAAAAAAAAGATTTCATGTATTTAAATACAAGAAGTTCTAAAGCCTTTCTTGTGCAGGGAAGTTCTGATTATCTCGGAAATATGGAGCACCTTTCAAGCCTCTGGGATAGCTGGGGGCATCTTGATGAAGCTGTCGCCAAAGGCGAACCTGTCAATTATGAAGATATTACTGAAAAAGATTCCGACTGGATTGAAGCATATATTTCATCTAATCACTGGAAAGCCTGTATTGAGTCATCGGAAATTATCAGCTTCATTAATCTCAGAGATGTAAAAAAAGTTCTGGACCTCGGTGGCGGTACCGGCAAATATGCAGTTGAATTAGTAAAAACAAAATCTGACATAGAGGCTGTAGTACTGGACTATCCGAATATTATAGAGCATACAAAAGATTATATTGCCAAATCAGGTTTGTCCGATAAAATTACTACTATCGGCGGGAGCTTTGAGGATGTATCCATTGGCAATGGCTATGACCTCGTAATTATTTCCAATGTAATTCAGTATAATTCCATATGGACAAACGTAAAACTTCTTCAGAAGATTTATGATGCTCTAAGCTCCGGTGGGCAGATTGTAATTCATGATCAGATAATAAATGATGACAGAACTCAGCCTGAAAAAGCTGCTCTTTATGCACTTAATATGCTCGTAAATACTAAAGAAGGCAACTGCTACACTGAGACTGATATCTGGATAATGATGAAAGAAGCATGGTTTAAAAATATAAGACGCAAAGAAACTTCATATGAATCAAGTTTAATGTTTGGAGTAAAATAAATTTTAAAAATGAATGATAATTATTCTGATAGCAAAAAGCCTCTGATACTGGTGGCAGATGACAATGCAGCTAATCTTCAGCTTGCTGTTTCTATACTCAAAAGAAAAAATTTCGAAATTGCCGTTGCTAATAACGGCGATGAAGCTCTTGAAATAATTCAAAACATCAAGCCCGACTTGATACTTCTTGATATTATGATGCCGGGTGTAGATGGATATGAAGTATGTGAAATTATTAAGAAAAAGCCTGATACAAAAGATATTCCAGTTATTTTCCTTACTGCTCTGAAAAAAAGCGAATCTCTTGTAAAGGGCTTTGAATATGGAGCTGTAGATTACATTACAAAACCATTCAATAAAGAAGAGCTTATATCCAGAGTGAAAAATCATCTTGATTTAAAATTTTCCAAAGATAAAATTATTTCTCAAAAGATAAAGCTGACTGAATTAAATGAAGAAATCAATGCACTTCTGAGAATTACTGCACACGACCTGAAAAATCCCATACAGGGAATTTCTGGCTTGCTGGATATTTTGCAGATAATGCTTGATTCTGATAATTTGGAAAAGGAAACTGTACAGGATATTATTAATTCTGCTATTGGCTCGGCTGAGCAGGCAAATACTATAATTACCGACATTCTTGACCTGAACAGAATAAACCGCGGTGAAATAATTAAGAATACGGATGATGTAAATTTGCGGGAAATTGCAGTAAATTTGTATCAGAATAACAAATTTAAAGCAATAAATAAAGAAATTGATTTTGAATTTTCGAATTGTGATGATGAAATACATATAAATACTGATAGCGATAAGCTATACCGCATACTGGATAATTTGATTTCAAATGCCATTAAATTTACAGAGCCGGGCAAAAAAGTTTATCTCAAATGTTCTTCCTGTAAAGACAAATCTGATATAAAGTTTGAAGTAATCGACGAAGGTCCGGGCATTACCGAAGAAGACCGTAAGAAATTATTTAAAAGGTTTGCAAGGCTTTCCAATAAGCCTACGGGAGACGAAACTTCTTCAGGGCTTGGGCTGAGCATTGTAAAAGAATTTTCGGATATGCTGGGCTTTACTATTACTTACGAAACAAAACCCGGTGAAGGAACTGCTTTTATTTTGAATATCCCTTGCAATTCCGCAATTAACCGATTATCTTAAAAATAAGTCTTCATAAATTTGGTTTCTGCTTCTTCTGTGCCGAGCAACAGAAGAATAGTATCATCATTAAAATTTTCAGTAGGGTCGGGATTTGCAATCACATTTCCGTTTTGCCTTAATGCTATTACGGTGCATCCGGTATTTTCTCTTATATTTGAATTGAGCAGATTTTTTCCTTTCAGTTTTGATGGCAGGGAAACTGAAAATATATCAATACCTTCGCTCAGCATAAGTATTTTATTCTGCCTCATAAAGTTAAATACAGCATTTGCAGTTAGTGAGGGATAGGACATTATCAGATTAGAGCCTGCACGTGCAAGAGTAGAAACGTTTTTATCGGAATTGGCACGGCTTATAATCTGAATATCAGGTCTGAGTTTTCTGCAATAGATAGTAAGATAAATATTCATATCATCATCACTTGTAGATATTATTACAGATGGTGCTTTTTCTATTCCGGCTTTTTTTAATGTATGAATGTCTGCTGCATTACCGATTATAGTTTTGTCAGGAATAGCATTGTTTTTTGCATCTTTTTCCACTATCAAGTAATCAATTTCTCTCGTAGTCAGTTCATTAGCCACATATTTGCCTACTCTTCCGGATCCGATTATTATCACAGGGTTTGTATTGGTTTCAAAAATTACAAATAGTTCATTATAAAGGTCTATGCTATTTTGAGTACCGACAATTACGAGTACAGTAGAATCGTTAATTACGTAATCGGGGTCAGGATGCACAAAATTACCTTTATCCCAGAAGCCTGCAACGTTTATACCTACTTTCTTTCTTAAATCGAGCTGATTGAGAGTTTTACCTGTCATAGGAGTTCCCATGGCAGGAGCTTCAGCTATCAGCAGATTTTCAAATTCTCCTATTACGCTTGCTATTGCATTTCCTCCGAGAGTGCGTCTGGCAAAAGATTTGCCGACCATTTTTCTTGGCTCTATTACAAGATTGCTTCCGGCAAGCTCAAGTATATCAATAGAGTCGCTTGAGTCGGCGGTAGTAACTACAGGTGTTTTGCCCGTAAGCTCCCTGACGGTAAAAGTGATATTACTGTTCATCTCATCAGTATTCGAGGCAAAGACCAGTTTTGCCTGTTCCACCCGCATCTTTTTATAAGTTTGGGGGTCGTCTATTGCCCCATACCCCACTTTATATCCGAGATCATACAAGTCAAGGGACCTTTGCAGATTATCAATAATTACAATATATTCGATTGCATAATTATTGAATTTATCAATCAGAGATTTTGTAATATCATTAAATTCTGTAAATATTACGTGCTCTTTGGTAAAATGGGGCAACTGTTGAGGTGCTCTTGCTTTGTTCTGAGCGTCTATCCATGGAGAATAGAAAAATTGAATAAAAGTAAAAGGAAGCAAAACCAGAAGAAATATAACTCCTGTAATAAGAACAAATAATGAAAATGCACGCCCTATATCACTCTGGAAAGTAATATCGCCGAATCCAAGAGTGCTCATTACTGTTAAAGTCCAGTAAAATCCCGTAATCCAGCTGTGTTGCTGACCTTCGAACTCCATAATATAATGGAATACTACACTGAATGCAGTGATAATTACGACAAGAGCAAAAATGAAAATCAATAGAAATTTAAAATTTCTTTTCGAGCTTCTGTTCTGAAAGAAATATGCTAACTGCGAACTTAGAAATTTCATAAAATTGATTCATTGTTTTTAAAAATACAAATTTAAATAATATTTTGTACTTATTAAACTAAAATCAATTCTATGGTTAATCATCATCTTTGTTTTTCTTTTTGAAATTCAAAGAAACTGAATTAATGCAATATCGTAGCCCGGTTGGCTCGGGACCGTCTTCGAATACATGACCGAGATGTCCACCGCAGTTGGCGCAAACAACTTCAGTACGTACCATTCCGAGGCTGTAATCAGGCACTTCCTTTATATTCTTTTTATCAATTTTATCATAAAAGCTGGGCCACCCGCAGTGGGCATCAAATTTGGTTTGTGCTTCAAATAGTTCGGCTCCGCATCCGGCACACTCGTAAATGCCGGGTTCGAAGTGGTCATCATATTTGCCTGTGAAAGGTCGTTCTGTTCCTTTTTCACGCAATACCCGGTATTCTTCGTCGGTTAATTTATTTTTCCATTCGGATTCGGATAGCTCCATATTATATTCCATATTTTTACCTTCATTTTTATTTTGTGCATTACAACTTATTATTATTATCGAAAGAAGCAAAATTATATATTTCATATTATTACTCATAAAATTATAAATGTCAGATGTTTATAAATATATCTCTGTAGTAATTTATGACTTGTAAATGATTTATTTATTTTTTTTGTAACATTTTTCCAATACATTTGTTATAGTTTTTAAGTGTGTGTGTAAAAGAAAAAATTATATTCTTCAGAAAAGAATAAATATTCATAATAACTTCTTTTACACAAAAAAATTGAAAAACAATTATTTTTGTTCATTAATATTAAGGTATTCGTTATGTTATTTAATGAAATACTTAAAAAGACGAAAGTCCATTACTTATTTGTAGCGGTAGTAATGGCATTTGTGATGACAGCTCCTGAGGCAGAAGCTCAGGACGATATGGGACCTTCAGGATATTGTGCTATCGAAGGTTACGAGTACAGAGGCGAACCTCTTACCTACAATCCAAACTATTACGCAGACAGATGGTGCTATCCGACGTATTATCCGGAGCAGTATTCATACTATGACTGGTATTATTCAGTAGCAATCGAAGAAGTAGAAATCTTCAATGCAGAAGAAACAATTATGCTCAGACAATCGCCCGGAGGTGATGAAATTGACGCATATGAAGGTTGCTACGTATGGACAGGTTCAGAAGCTGAGCTTTCAGCCGGCGAAACTTACGTAGTAAGAGGACAGGTTTATACTCCTTCTTACTCCCAATTTGGAACTGACAGATGCGGACTTTATTCATGGTCAACTAACTACTGGTACACATACAGATTATTCATTGACTGGAATATGGACGGCGATTGGGACGACCCCGGAGAATGGATAAATCAAACTGAAGATAATGCATTTGGCTCTAACCCTGGCAATAACTGGAGAGCATATTTAGCATGTAATGAATCTCACAACTGGCAGTATGAAATTACTATCCCTGATGATATACCTCTCGGTAAAACAAGAATGAGAGTAATGGCAGCTTACAATTATCCTGCCAACTATTCGTATTTGCTTGCACAGGGTGACGATCCTTGCTGGAACGGATATTTAAGAGAATATACTTGGTATAATCCTCCACAGACTATTGGCTATAATTATGGTGAGGTAGAAGATTATTTATTAAACTTCTCAATACCATTTAAAAATACATTCCCTACTGACAAAGAACCTGATAACGTGCTTTTCGCAGGTGAATGGTATAACGGCGAAACAAGAATGATGGAAGATGAATCAGTTCACGAATTTAAAGAGCCATTTGTAGAGCTTGGTGCACCACAGCCGGAAGGCGCCATGATGACTTACAAAATCGTAGGTCCACTTCCTGACGGCGGAACAGTTTATCAGGCACTTGATGTAAATACAGGTTCTACTATGGTAGATATTTCAGCAGGTTCTGATAATGTAACTGATGGTATATATGTTAATATTGATAATTCTACCGGCAGTATGGCAGATGGTAATGGTAATATTTTGTTTAGCAGTGGCGGTGAATATCAGCTTGTAATGGAATACTATGCAGGACCTGGCGAAGAACCTAAAGAAGCAAAGAAAAACTTCACTGTTTCCTGGCCCTACGACCTTGCAGTAGTATCTAATACTTCTCCAAAAACAAATGTAGCACCGTATTTCAAACAATACATAAGCGGGCTAACTATTGCCGTAAAAGCAGAAATTCAGAATACAGGATTAAATCCTGTTTACAGATTTGACTACAAAACAACAATTTATAATGCTTCAGGTGAAGTTGTAGATGAATTTGAAGATACATGGGACACCGCAAACCTCGACCAGCAGGCTATTATGCCACTTCAGAAAGTAGAGCTTGAACTGGGGCACATAAATTACACTCAAACAGGTATTTATACTCAGGTTACTGAAGTAGAACTATTAAGTGCTGAAGACCAGGAAGAATACAATGACAGACACGCCAGAATAGACGGTGAGCCTTATACATTCGCAATACAGGATGAGATACAGGCGGCAGCAGTAGATGTTGTAAATCCTGCAGAAGGTGATACTGTATATGCAGGGCGTCCTTTCGTACCAATCGGTCAGTTTGAAAACCGCGGTATCGGTGATATTTCAGATGCTCAGGCATTCTTCAGAATTAAAAAATTACCTGACGGCGAAGTGCAGGAAT
>CAZIXJ010000097.1:0-8108 GCA_964542835.1 uncultured Hyphomicrobiales bacterium | reverse complement strand
TTTTAAAAGGGGGAAAACAAGGGGGATTTATTCAAGTGCTCATTTGATATTTAATGATTATATTAGTCCAATTATAACAAGGAAATTATATAAGGGCTTACGTTTTTTTGCTGAAACATAATATGGCATCCTTCAGGTAATTTTAGGATTGAAAATAAATGTCATTATTTATAAAATATTATTTTAATTTTTAAAATATATTTCTTATGTTTGTATTGGAGAGAAATAAGTGTGAAGAGCACTTAATATCTGTTTTTCGTTAAAAACCGGTGCCAAAAGCACCGGTTTTTTGTGTTATACAAAAATTGATTTTTGGCAGAAAAACTATCTGAATTTATTAATTCAAAAAATACTTATAAGTAATACCATACCTATGATTATCAATAAAATATAAATATACCTGTGAAATTTTTCAGTAGAAATTTTCTTATGCAGGAAGCCACCCAAAATAATTGAGGGAATTACTACCGGCAATGTATAAAGCAATATTTTGAGAAGCTCATAGCTCCAAAGTCCGCCTGCTATGTGATTGATTACTATAAATGAATTTACGGGAAGAAAAATTCCCTGAAGAGTAGCTCTGAATGATGCTGCCGACCAGTTACGAAGTGTACCGAATATTATCAGCGGCGGACCGTTAGTATTGTATGCGCCTCCCAGAAGACCGGATATTAAACCGAAAATATATGCGTAACCCGGCTTTATTGGTTTGTATTGAATTGTGGATATTAGCTTGAATGAGGCAAAAGCAATTAAAATAAGAGCGAGAATAAATTTTATTATATCTTCATTTACATTTTTCAGATAAATTACACCTATCGGAATCCCGATTAGTGTTGGTATGAGCAGTTTTTTTATTTCTGAAAACTTTATTTCCTTGCGACTGTGAAGGAAAATATAAAATGCTATACCAAGTGCAATTACTGCTACAAGCGGAGTAGCGAGCCTGATATCAATAATAAGCGACAGAAGAGGCATTGCCACAAGAGCATCACCAAATCCGAAAGTAGAGCGTATCAAAGTAGAAAAAAATAAAATTATCAGAATAAAAAATATTATTTCAGTTTCCATATATTTCAAAAATAAATCAAAAATAAAAATTACAGTTATAAATAATTAAATTTCATTTAATTATCCAAAATTAATTTCTTAATTTTGCAATATACTTCGTTCTTTAAGAATAAAAAAATATAGGAGTAAATTATGAACAGAGCGCATAATTATTTTGCAGGTCCGGCTGTGCTGCCTGTAGATGTAGTAAAAGCCACAAGCGAGGCTGCACTGGATTTTAATGGAATGGGCGTTTCCATAATGGAAATAAGCCACAGGTCGAAAGAATTTGACAAAGTATTTACAGATGCACAAAATGACGCATTAAAAATAATGGGATTATCGCCTGATGACTATTCAGTGCTTTTCCTTGGTGGCGGAGCCTCCACACAGTTTTTGATGGTGCCTTACAATTTTATGAAATCTAAAGCAGATTACGTAAATACAGGTGCATGGGCAAAAAAAGCAATTAAAGAAGGTAAATTCTTCGGCGATGTAAATGTAATTGGTTCATCAGAAGATGGCAATTTCAATTATATCCCGAAAAATCTCAAATATGATGATAATGCAGATTATCTTCATATTACTACGAATAATACTATTTACGGAACTGAATGGAAAGAAACTCCGAACACAAAAGCTCCGATAGTAGCGGATATGTCTTCAGATATGTTTGCAATGCCGAGAGAATGGGATAAATACAGCCTTATCTATGCAGGCGCCCAGAAAAACATCGGTCCTTCCGGCGTTACTATGGTAATAGTAAAAAATGAATGGTATGAAAAAGCCTCTAAAAAAGACATCCCGACTATGATGAGCTACGGAACTCATATTGATAAGGATTCTATGTTCAATACTCCGCCTACTTTACCGGTATATACTGTTGGTCAGGTATTTAAGTGGATATTGAATCAGGGCGGACTTGAAGCGGTTCAGGCGAAAAATGAGAAAAAAGCCGGCTATATCTACGGTATAATTGATGAATATCCTGAATTTTTCAAAGGAACAGTAAAAGACAAAAAAGACCGTTCGCTGATGAATATTACTTTCAATCTTCCTGAAGCGGAACTTGAAGCAAAATTCATTGCAGAAGCCAAAGAAAAGCATAATATGCTGGGTCTGAAAGGTCACAGAAGTGTTGGCGGTATTCGTGCATCTGTATATAACGCATGCCCTGAAGAGCATTGTCAGGACCTTGCCAGATTTATGGTTGATTTTATGAAAGCCAATAAGTAAAAATGCAGAAATTATATTTTCAGGCAAATAATCTTCCTGCTGCTTACCCGCTTTAGGATGAATAATGCCTCGCAAAAAAAATTTGCCATACTTCAGAAGTATGGCATTTTTTTTTGCGGTATCTTTATATTTGTTTTATCAAATCATATCTGCATACCAAAAAAAGGCACCCCGCTAATGCAGGATGCCTCAAGTGTGTGTGATGAGCCATGCGTTTTAGCATGACATTTTCTTAAATTACGCTTGCGTAATTTATAATTTTTATTTTAATAATCTAAAGAGCATTATAATAAAACTAAATCAAAAATCCAAAGAACATTACAATGCAATATAATAATAAATATTTAATAAACAAGAAAAAAAGTTAATAAACAAGAAAAAAATTAAAGAGCAATCACTTAAACTCAGAAGCCCTTGTCTTTCATATTATTATCAATTCTTTCCATCATCATTGTTTCATAATATCCGTTTGATTCCCAAAAGTGAACTCTGTTGGTTACATGCTTCTCAAAACCGCTAATTTGCCCCTGCAGCTCAAGATAAGTAGTGCCATCTTCATTCTCCTGTATATCAAATGTGTATTGTACCCTGCCGTTTACCCAGTTTCCTCCTCTGATGAAGGGTACTTCGATACTGTAATATTTCAGCACCTTCTCAGTAGTGTCGCCAACTGCAAAGATACAGTAATCTGAAATGATTTTTCCTGAATACAAACCCGTCTCAGGATTTTGCTCAGGATTTTGAGTGATTATCATACAATTAATGTCTTCGATTGATTCAACCGCTGTATTGAATACAGTTTCAAAAGGAGCGTCATAGGTGGCTTCGTATGTATCCTGCAAATAAGGAAACTCTTCTTCCTCTTCCACTTCTTTCTCTTTCCAGCTCTGGTCTTCATAGCCGGGAGCTAATTTTGCACAGTTTTGTAGCTGCAGTCCAAAAGCTACGATAAGTAACAAAAGAATGATTTTCTTCATTTTTAAAACCTCATATTAATTAGTATATACAATATCATTGGAAATTTTTTCAGCAATGTTTTTATTAATCAATAATTCAATTAATTTCAGAGAAAAATCAATAGCCGTTCCCAAGCCTCTGCTCGTAACGAAATTTTTATGAACTACAACTTTATCATCGCTGTAATTATACTCAGAGAACTCAGATTTCAGCGAAGGAAAGGAAGTGAGATTGAAATCCGAAGTAAGATGCATATTTTCTTTCAAAATAAGAGGTGCGGCACATATTGCACCTGTAATTTTATTTTTGGAAATATGCTTTGCAAGTAATTGCTGAAGGTGCTTATGCTCAGATAAATAATTCACTCCGGGTATTCCGCCGGGAAGAATAATTGCATCGAAATCTTCATCGGCACTATTAGCTTCAATGAGAATATCGGGAATTATTTTAATTCCTCTTGCAAACGTTACGGGAGATTCCGTACCAGCCACCAATACATTAATACCGGCTCTTCTGAGCAAATCAATTACGGTAGAAGCCTCTACATCTTCAGTGCCATTTGCTACAGGCACTAATACATTCAAATCCATAATATCACCATAATTTAACAATATTGAAAAATATGAAATTTTAATTTAAGTAATAATCAATAATTAAGCAAGTTAATTATAAAATAATCCATATTTGCGTGTAATTTGAAAAAAAAACAAAATAAAGCAGAAATAAATTTGCTATAAAAAAATAAAGTTTTATATTGCAAAATGTAAATGTAATTTGTTTATTTTTTGTTAATTTATAAATTATATTGTAACTTTTTTAAAAGAAAATGTGTCTTTAAATAAATAGTTTTTTTAATATAATGGAGTAATGTAATGTTGAAAATTACAAACTTTAAATTAGTAGCTTTAATAATGCTAATAGGAATGCTGTCATTAAATGCTGCTTCCAAAAGAATGGTGCTTATAGAAGAAGCAACAAATGCATCATGTGGTCCTTGTGCATCACAGAATCCTGACTTCAAAAGCTGGATATACGATAATAAAGACGATGTAATTCCATTGATTTATCATGCAGCCTGGCCCGGCAGTGATGTAATGTACTCAGCCAATCCTGATCAGAACACCGAAAGAATTTCTGACTATTACGGTGTATCAGGTGTACCGAGTGTAAGAGTAAACGGACAGATGACTGCCGAATCTAATGGTTATTATGCTGGAGCACCCGGCAATACAGAGGAGCTCAGCAATGAAATATCCCAGTATTCAGGCGATATGTCTCCGCTTACGATAGACGTAACTCACTCTATTGATGGCAATACAGGTACTATTGAAGTTGAAATACATTCAGATGATGTTATAAATAATAAAAAACTGCACGTAGCTGCAGTAGAGGCTTATCACTATTATGATGATGCCGGCTCTAACGGTGAAAAAGAGTTTTATTATATTATGAGAAAAATGCTTCAGGAAGATGCAAAGGGCGAAGCATTCTCAATTAATGCAGGCCAAACTAAAAACTACTCATATGATTACCAATTAGATTCTGAATGGTATCCTCAAGTAATGTATGCTGTTGCTTTCGTACAGGATGACTCTAATAAGGAAGTAATGCAGGCGGGTTCTTCACCGATTATTGACGTGAACGATATTCAGACTGTAGAAGCAGAACCGGCTAAAGATATGACTTATCTTCAGGCTGATAACGGCTCTTCAGAATCAGCTACTCTTACTATTTATAACACCACTTCTACTGAATTTGATGCAAATATATCCATAGATGCAGAGGCTAGTATGATACCTGATGACTGGACTGCAACTCTTACATCTCAGACTGTTACTTTGCCTGCAAACGGCTCAGCAGATATTGAAATTAATTACAATGTAGGGAATTCAGCCGCATTTGCAGTTGCTTCAGTTGTAATTACTCCTGTAAATGTAGAAGGATATATTGCAATTCCTTCTAATACCGCTTTCGGGCTTTTAAGCAGTAATGTAAAAAATGCAATGTATTATGGATATGATAATTTTGCAGGTTTGAATATTACTACAATAGAAAGGCATGCTGATTATGCTGATAATTTTGCATTTATTCCGCATACTACTGATGCACTATATGCTTACAGTCCTGATATTTTCGATTTTGTATGGCTATCTTACGGTGCTACAAATGGATTTGAATTATCATCCGACCAAACAGACAAAAATTTTATTAATTCAACTTTCCAGTTAATAAATGGCGTACTTTCGAATGGTGGTAATGTACTTATCACTGCTGATTTAGGTCTGTACGGAATGGAAAATTCAATTTATACGGGTCAAAATGCTGCACCTAATCAGAATGCAGAAGAGCTATTCTATAACAAAATGGGAATGCAATGGCGCGGATTGTTGAATCTTATTCAGGATAATCAGCTTTATCAAATGACTGTAAATGGTGTTGACGGTACTGAATTTGAAGGGCTTGAGCTTTCAGTAAATGCTGTTTACTCAAATAACTTTGGAGTTTATCAGCAATATGTGGACGTAATAAATGTAAATCAGGGCAGCAATGCAGATAAATTAATGTATTTACAGGATGATGAAACTCAGTTTGGTGTAGTTGGTTATGAAACTGAAGACGGTGGAAAAATAGTTTATTCATCTGTAAGATTTGGTCCGATTGGCGAAAATTCAAGTGACCAGACTCAGAGAGATAATTTCTTCGCTGCAATAGATGAATATTTCAATGCAGGAGATGTAGAGCCTGACGGTCCTTCTATTGCTGCAGACAAAGATATGATTGATTTCGGCAGCACAGACATTCCGCTTACTGAAACGCTTGTAATTTCAAACACAGGCGATGAAACTCTTTCAATCTCAAATGTTGCTATTGATGGAGATGAAGAGTTTACCGTAGATTTTGATGGTGAACCTGTTAATATTTCTGCCGGCGAAACTTATGAGCTTAGCGTAATTTATACTCCTATGGTAGAAGGCGATAACAATGCCGAACTTATCATTACTTCAAATGCAGGAAACGAAGCTGAACTCTTAGTAGAGCTTAAAGGTAACAGCACTACTTCTGTAATTGACGGTCTTGCAGGTATTGAAGGTAAATTCACTATGTCAGTTGGTCCTAACCCGATGACTGATGAATCAAGCCTTACTTATTTCGTAAACGGAAACGACAAAGTAAGAGTAAAAATTGATTTGATTGATGCATCAGGCAGTTTCGTAAGAAATGTAATTGATGAATACAAAGTTTCAGGTGAATATAATCTTCAGATTAATTCCAAAGAATTGTCATCAGGAACTTATTATCTTATATCTAACACAAATAGCGTAAAAGCACAGCTTCCGCTTGTAATTGTAAAATAAGAATTAAGATAAATATAAATTAAAAAAGGCTTTGCATTTGCAAAGCCTTTTTTTTGTGATTATTTTTTATTCAGCAAATCATTAAGTCTGAGTTCTTTTCTGTTTTTCCAGTTTCCTTTATGATAGCCGTATCCTGCTATGAGCGGGAATGCAATCGTAGCTTCGGAAAACACCATTTGTTCGTATGTAGTTTCTACTTTTCCCCAAGAGCTTGCTTCTTTAAGGGTAGAGCCGGAAAGCGCCCCGTCTCTTTCATCTGCAACTGTAATCTGAATTGCATATTTATGCATATCAACTTCTTTGCCAAGCACTTCGGCAGCTACTACTACATCCTGAGTGAAATTTTTAGGTACTCCGCCACCTATCATAAACAGACCCGTATCAAGCATTTCCAGCTTTGTAAGCGTCAGCTCAAGGAAATCTTTGGCAGAATCAATGGAAAGCATATTACCTTTAGCATTAAACTGATGATGAACGAGGCCAAATCCTGCACTGCTATCAGAAAAAGCAGGACAGAATATCGGAATACCTTTTTCATATGCGGTTCTTATTATTGAGCCTTCGCCTTTGTTGTTTTCCACGAGCCATTTTCCCATTTCTTCTATAAATTCACGTGAGCTGTAGGCACGCGGTTCAAGAGAATTTGCTATTTCTGCTACGGTCATATCACATACACGAAGGTCTTCCTCATCAATATAAGTGTCATAGATTCTGTCTATCATCAGCTCACGCAATTCATTATCATCCACAAACGGTGTTCCCTGATAATGATGGAAGCCGAGAGCCTCCAGAAAATCCTGGTCAACAATGTTTGCTCCGGTAGATACAATAGCATCTGCCATATTGCTATTCATCATATCCACTACTACATTCTTTAATCCCGCACTAATAAGCGAACCTGCAAGAGTAAGATATATTCCGGTTTTTTCTTCCGAAATCATCATATCAAATATTTTTGATGCTCTGTGAAGATTGCGTGCCTGAAAAGCCATCTTTCCCATATCTTCCACCATATTGATTACGTTATGCTGCTTAATATCAATATGATGCACAAGGCTGTCCGTGTTCAAATATTTTTCTTTTTTCCCGGCTATGCCGCTCATAATCTTTCTCCGTTTATTTTAATTTAAAATTAATTATTAATAATTGCAAAATAATAAATATTTATCTTATTACTTACAATATAATACTATGAAGATAAAATTTATTGCATATTATTTAGAGCATCATTAAAAAGTCTGTTTGCATATTCAGTGAGAATAGTATTTTTCCAATTTCAATAAATCCTCCGTCTTGCCACACTTCGGCTCCGCTCAGTGTCAGGCAATGCACCTCCTTTCAGGAAAGGAGGAAAGTTCTATGCCTCTACTTAATCTTTTGGGGCTTACTAATAAGTAAAGTTATTAATTTTTTTTCGTCAGACAAGAATGTCTGACCTACTATAAATCAATAACTTAGTAGCATAGACATTCCTGTCTGTGGTAGAACATACTTCACCGCAAAAGTCTG